>JAFOTA010000172.1 GCA_017421145.1 Treponema sp. | reverse complement strand
TTTCGGGCGCACCCCTGACGGGTCGGGCTATCCGTGGTTCCGTTCGCAAGGCTCTCTCCATTCCTTCGGAACGCCACATTCGTGCCGCCACTACTATCCCTTGCGCAAAAACATCAGACCTTGAACAAATCGATTTCGGAACCAATCTTTTTGATGTTGTTTCCGACCTGGTTTGAAATTGTCGAAAGATCCGCACCCGTCCTGTTGATTCTTTCCGCACCGATATGCATTTCCTCAATGCTGTCTTTCATTGTGTCGGTTGCGACCTGTAGTTTTTGAATCTCGCTAAGGATGTGCTTGTTTCCTTCCGTCATTTCCTGTGAGGCGGAACGGACCTCCGTGGTTGAATTGTTCATCGACTCCAGCGCCTTGATAATCTGCTTTGAGCCGACCTGCTGTTCCTCCATCGCCGCCTTGATTTGCTCGATAATCTGGCTTGTATCGGAAATGCTCTGAGCGATTGCACTGAACGCCGTGTTTGTGTCGCTTGAGGCATCGACGACCTCCTGGATTGTGACCTGAATCTTCTGAAGCTCGGATCCAATCGTCTTGGACTGCTCGGTTGAGGTTTCGGAAAGTTTTCTGATTTCATCTGCAACGACGGCAAATCCTTTTCCGGCTTCACCTGCATGGGCAGCTTCTATGGCCGCATTCATGGCAAGCAGGTTTGTCTGTTCCGCAATGTTCGCGATGGCGGTGTTCGCATCCTGTAGCATCTTCGACTGCTCTTCAATGCGGATGATTTTTTCGTTGGCGTTGTTCTGGGTAGCGGAACCTTCGTTCGACTGGTCCTGCAAAGTTTTGAACGACGAAATCATTTTGCCGACGGAATTGTTGACGGAATTGATGTTTCCAATCATCTCCTCGACCGCCGCGGAAGCCTCGGTGACACAAGCCGCCTGGGACTGAATCATCTTTTCCAATGAATCGATGTTCGCGCTTATCTCGTTGACCGCACCGGCAGTTTCATTTACCGAGCCGGCCTGGTTGACAATCTGCCTGTTAACGCTTTCGATGTTTGAAATGATTTCCACGATAGAGGAGGACGCATCCTGTGAACTGGCCTGCAGATTGTTGTCAACGGCAATCAAATCCTTTTTTGAATTCTGCAGGTTCGTGACGATTCCCTGAAGTTTTTCGACAAAGCGGTTGAATCCTTTGACCACATCACCAACCTCGTCATTTGAGGCGGTCGGAATACGCTTGGTCAAATCCGCATTTCCGCTTGCAATTTCACCTATGGAATTTTTCACGGTGATAAGCGGCTTTACGATAACGCGGACAAACGGAGCGCTTATTATAAATGAAAAAATGATGGTTCCAATGATGATGAATATTATGGTACGCTGCATGTGGCTCAGTGAATTAAAATAAAAATCATAAGGCACAACGGCGAAAATAGTCCACTCCGTATTTGGAATTTTTTTGTAAGAAACAATCATGCGTGTGTGAAGAGTGGGGTCAACAAAATCTTCCTGATTTTCACGCCCCTCGAAAACATGGTTCAATATAAGTCCAAGCCCCTGGGTTTCATCAATCTCCGCATCGGTAGAGTTTTCATCGGTATTCGCATTCGGATTTGCGATGGTGGATCTGCTTGACCGGCTGATTACGGAAGGATGCATTCCAGCACCCATGTCGATTTCCTTTACCACGTCCAAAACCGCATTTCCACTCAGAATAAGGACAATCGCACCGATCGGCTTATTGTCATCATTAAAAACAGGAACACAATAATTCTGCATGACGCTGTTCGTGACTGGCGTGAACGCAGGTTCCGAAATGAATCGCTCGCCCCTCATCGCGGCTTCAAGATAAACCGCGCCGGCAAAATTTCTTACGGAACCATCAGGCAGCATTGCGTTTCCGTCTTTGTCATAGTACGCAAGGTTTTCATAACGCCCGCCAAGTTTTTTACGCACGGAAGTCAGCACTGCTGTTTTTTCCGCAAGAGAAACATTTTCATCGGTAATGACATCAAGCTTTGCGAGGCCCTCAATCAAGGAAAAATGTTTCTCGTTTAAATTGACAATCGTGTTTGCGACATCAGCAGAAATTGTATCAAGATTTAAACTTACGGAAGTCCTCAACGCCTTGGAAGAAATGTTATACGAGACCATCCCGATTATTGTTGTCGCTGTTACAATAATCACCGAAAAAAGAAGGACAACCTTGGAAAAAATCGAAATCTTAAAAGTTTTATCGTTCATGCAGTTAATTTTAAGACATAAAAAGCATATTTGCAAGATAAAAATGGTCTCGTTATTCGGCATGGGTAAAAAAATCCCCGCGTGCCATGATGTGACAAACGGGGAGCGAAATGGTTTTCACCGATTTTATTCTACCTTGCAGAGCACATAATCACCGCCAGTTGTTTTCACAAAATTATAGACGACCGTTATGGTGCCCGGGTTGGAGGATTTCAGTTCCAAAGATGGATGGCTGAATTGGTATTCTCTTGTTTTTTGCTTTACGGAACCTGATGTATAAATCGTAACGCTTGTTCCGCTGATGTAGCCTGCGTATGGATAGACGACGGATGAGCCGGAAGTGCAGAGACAGTCTATTTTTGTTTTTCCTGCATAATATCCATACGATGATTGAGAAGATGATTGATAAGAACAAGGAATTTCAAATTCTTTATTTCCATTGACAGAAATGGTGTTTTCCTGCCCATAAGATCCCAAGATGTAGCCGTTGTAGTTCTCGTATTCTGTTATGCTGCTTACCGTCAGTGGCACATCGGCATTGTTGAAGATTTTGACCTTCACCGTTCCGGTATAGTTATTTGATGTACTGAAAGGTGATGGACACCCCATGAAGCCTAGCGCCGCCGTAGCCAGCAGCACCATAACCAACGCTCTGATTTTTTTCATTTCTTTCCCCCTTTGCTTCCGCTAGAATGACTTGATGGCGGGTTGTTTCCCCTGTTTCCTCCGCTTGGTTTTCCTGTGGTGGATGGCATCCTTCCGCCTTCCCCGCTGTAGGGGTTTCCGGGTTTTACCGTTGTTTTTGCCATGAGATTCCTCCTTGGTTTTCTTTTTTTTGTGTCTTAAAGCGAAGTCGCGCGTAGCAAGACTTCGCTTTAAGGTCTTTGTCAAGACCTTACCCCAGAGTACTCTGGGGTAATTTTTTTTTGCGGGGGGGTAAGGAAATGTCAGGCCTTTTTAGAAGCTCCTATTATAATTTGGTTTCCGTGTAAAAAAAACTCCCCGCTCTATTTCAAATATTTCACTCCGAAATAATCCAGACTTAATTTCATTGCATACTGTCCTGTAAGGCAGGTGTCCCGCAGATAGCCCCTTTCGTTTTTCCATTCTTTAATTCCACGGTAATAATACAGCTTTAATTTTTCGGTGATGATAAAGGGAACGATGTCGTGTTTCAAACATTCCTTGAACATTATAAGGCGGCCAATACGACCGTTACCGTCCTGAAATGGATGAATCGATTCAAAGCGGACATGGAAATCAAGGATGTCATCAAATGTAATTTTGTCCCTGGAATTGTATTCCAAAAGCAATGCTTTCATTTCCCTTGGTACATCACAAGGCTTTGTCGTCTCTCTTCCACCGACTTCGTTTCCAAGGGATTTGTAATCGCCCACACGGAACCATGATTTTTGAGCGTCGCTTGTTCCCGTTTTAAGAATATAATGCAGCTGCTTTATAAAGCTCTCGGAAAGTTTTGTCCCCGCACCTTCTATAATCAAATCAATGCAGCGGAAATGATTTACCGTTTCTATGATGTCATCCACTTTTACCGCTTCATCCGTAATGCCCAGGGTTTTTGTCTCAAAAATATAGCGGGTCTGATCGTGTGTAAGTTTCGAGCCCTCCATGTGATTGGAATTGTACGTGAGGTCAATCTGGATTTTATGATATATTCCACCTTTTAGTCCGGCTTCCTTTTCACGTTTTAAAAATGACAGCAGATTGCTTTCTTTTTCTGCATGTCGAATTTTTCGTCCCGGTTTTTCAGCAGAGGATGGTACTTTCCAAGTTTTCCCATCAAGTAATGCTCCGGGAACCCTGCCTTGCGAGCAGTAATTTCTTACGCTTCTTTCACTCAGATTCCAGAGTTTCGCGGCTTCTTCAACTGAAATATATTCCACCTTCGCCATAGGAAATATTATAGCATGTTATCGGCAAAATATAAAGTAAAAAAAACGATAAAAAGACAGGTTATAATTTGCCGGTATTTTTTACACTTTCCGCAACCTTCCTTGAAAAAATCGCAATCTGACCTTATATTATAATTATGATTTATTTTGACATGGACGGCGTTCTTGCCACTTACGACGTAAACGGATACATCGGGGAAAAGCCTCCCTTCGCGCAGATTGGGGGGCATTATTTTTCAACACTTTCGGCTGATTCCGTTGCGATGGAAATTTTCCGGACGCTCTACAAGGAGATTCCAGGATGCGTCATGGTCTTGACATCGGTTTCCGTGCCACGGGATTTGCGGACCGAGCAGACGCTTGACAAAATCCACTGGCTTTTGAAGGAGTTTCCCGACTTTGATTTTGGTGCGCATTTTCTTTCCACGTCTACCGAAAAGCGTAACATCATCTCGAACATCCGGGGCATGGCTTTGAACAAGCGCGACATTTTGATTGACGACTGGAACGCAAACCTCTACGCATGGACTGCTAACGGAGGAACCGCAGTCAAGTATCTCAACGGAATCAACTCGAAAAAAAGCTGGCCCGGCGAAGTTTTGGAAAGAGATGAGGGTGCTGAAAAATGCCTTGAGAAATTCCGCAGGCTCTGGTTCAGCTTGAACACCAGCAGGTAGAGAATCCGCATATAGCTGATTTTCTTTTGGGGAGCGATTAAAAAAATCTTTATGGAAATCGAAGGACTCCGCGTTAGGGCATGGAGTGGTGGCGGCGGAAGCCGACAGTGCCCCGCGCAGATTTGATGCGGACGGCAGCAAATCTGCGTGGGGTACCGCGCGTTAGCAAGCCACGTAACGCCCGGCCCGCCGCAAGGCGGGAAACGCCCGCATAAAAAAAAGCCCCGGAAAAAATCCAGGGCTTAGTTGTTTCAAATCAAATTGCTCAGCGGAAAATTATAATCAGAACCTGAGAGACGATGACGACCGAAATCAACGCAATCGGGTAGGTTGAAGCATAGGCTCCGGCAACCTTTTCCGTTCCCGCAGTTGAAATCAATGTTCCAAGTGCCGGTGTTGAAGTCATACCGCCGCAGATTGATC
>JAFOTA010000171.1 GCA_017421145.1 Treponema sp. | reverse complement strand
TTACTGATTATAAGGTGCGCGTTCTTGACGGAAAAAGTGCGACGGCAAGCCGCGTGCGTGTCCTTATCGAAAGCTCCGACGGAAATGATTCATGGACTACGATCGGTGTGAGCTGCGACGTTGTTGAGGCTTCATGGATGGCTCTTGTCGATTCGTTTGAGTACAAGCTGATCAAGGATATCGAAAAAAAATATCAGAAGTTCATATAGATTTCAAAGTGTCTTTTTTATAGGAGATAATAAAAATGGAAAAAAACATTGCTTTGATTCCTGGTGATGGAATCGGTCCTGATGTTGTTGCCGAAGCTGTAAAAGTATTGGATGCGGTTGCAGAAAAATTCGGCCACAAGTGGAACTACACGAATGTTGTCGCCGGTGGTGCGGCAATCGACAAGTGGGGAAAACCTCTTCCTCAGGATCAGCTTGATATTTGTCTTAAAAGCGATGCTGTTCTTTTGGGTGCAGTCGGCGGTCCTAAGTGGGATGACGTTGCTCCTGAAATCCGTCCGGAAAAGGCACTCCTTGGATTGCGCGGCGGAATGAAAGTCTATGCAAATCTCCGTCCTGCAGTCATGTGGAAGCAGCTTAAGGCGGCATGTCCTTTGAAAGATGAAATCGTCGGTTCAGGCCTTGATATCCTTGTCGTGCGTGAGCTTACCGGAGGAATCTATTTCGGTGACCGCGGAACTTCAGCAGACGGAAAGACTGCATGGGATACTGAAAAATACACTTGGGAAGAAATCGAGCGCATTGTGAGAATGGGATTTGAATTCGCACGCAACAGGAAAAAGCATCTGACCGTCGTTGACAAGGCCAACATCCTTAACTCATCACGCCTTTGGAGAAAAGTTGCAGAGGAAGTCCACAAGGATTATTCCGACGTAACATTGGATTTTCTTTACATCGACAATGCGGCCATGCAGATGGTACGTGCTCCGCGCCAGTTCGATGTCATCGCCACAAGCAACATGTTCGGCGACATACTTACTGACGAAGCTTCACAGGTGACCGGTTCAATCGGAATGCTTGCATCTGCTTCTCTTGGTGACGGAAAAGGCCCCGGCCTCTATGAACCCATTCACGGTACAGCACCTGATATCGCCGGAAAAGACCTTGCAAACCCGCTGGCAACCATTCTGTCTGCCGCAATGCTGCTCCGCTACAGCTTCAACCTTGAAACCGAAGCCAAAGCAATTGAAAGCGCAGTGAATTCCGTGCTTGATGACGGATGGAGAACCGGTGACATTGCAGGTGATGCCCGTGATGATTTGAAGGCAAGCGGTAAGCTCGTCGGAACAAAGAAGATGGGTGAGCTTGTGGTTGAGTATCTGAAAAAATAAAACGCCTTTTAATAAAGCCTCTGAAAATTCATCTGCATGTTTTTTCAGAGGTTTTTCATTGTCATCCGATTTCGATTTCTTTTCCGTGCCTTAGATAATAAAGCACGCACCGGACTTTTTCTTCAGGGACGTTCCTCATTTCTGAAACCGCTCTTTTGTAATAGCCAAGCTGGGTATAATAGATTTCAGGCTTGATTTCACGGTTCGTCTTGTAATCCACGACAGTATATCCTCCGTCCTGATTTTCGTATACCAAGTCGATTTGTCCGCTTATTATTTTACCTTCAGAAAAACTTTTGAAACTATATTCTGCTTTCCTCCATTTTGATGAAACGGCTTCTTTTGCAACTTTCGTTTTCATGAACTGCTCTTTCATCCGCTTGCATGCACTGCTTATTTCTTCCAGATATTTTTTATTTCCTTCAAGCCCCTGTATGGAACTGTTTTTGATTTTTGGTTCGCATCCGTTTATTGCGGCTTCCATAAATCCGTGTGCGATGGTTCCGAAATCTGCAAGCGAAAATCCCGGCTTGTTTTTTACGATTTCATCAATCTCCGAAAAAGGATAAATTTTCCCTGACGCATCGGAGCTGAATGCATGTTCTGGTTCTGCATCGTGCGAGCTTGGATTTACATATTTTTTTTCTTCCTTTTCATATTCTATTTCCGCAGCGTTTTCAAAATATTCTTCAAGTCTTCCGATGACTTCTTTTTTTCCGCTCACAAAATCAAGCGGAGCGTTTTTTTGCATCGGAGGAATCTGCGTGACCGTAAACGGACTGTAAGCTTTATTTTCGTCATTTGAAAAATATTCGATCACCGGATTGAGTATTTCGTAGATGCTGTCGGAATTTTTTCTTCCACCTGTGCAGCCTGTGACGTACACTTCTTCTATTGCTCTTGTTACCGCAACGTAGACAAGTCTCTTCAATTCTGCCTGCGCCATCTTTTTGTCTTCTTCCGAAACCAGATCCCAAAAGTAATTTGATTTTTCAGAAAGTGCAGGATCTTTCGGCGTGTTGATCGTAAGTCCGAATTCCTTTGAGACGAAAACTTTTGATGCGTTCTTGTCTTTTGCGCTTCCATGGTCGACGTTGGTTATGAAAACATATTTGAACTGAAGCCCCTTGCTTTTGTGAATGGTCATAAGGTGGACGCCTTTTTTCTGCTCCATCGGAATGTCCATGTCGTCAAGGTGCTTTGATTCATCCTCGTAAGTCCTTACGCTGTCCACAAAATCAGAAAGATTCCTGCACTCTGTATCCGCATTCCTTGCAAGCTCAAAAATCCTGTCGTAGAGAGTGGAGTACATGGTCGCACGCTGATTCCACATAGTTTCATATCTGTAGCCGAATGAATACCAAAAGTCCGTGACTGTTTTTGCAATCGGCTGATTTTTTGAGTCTTCCGAAATCTTTTCATAAATCTCTTTTGCGTGCCTGTACCGTGCCTTTGATTTTCCATTTAAAATATTTTCTCCGTCTTGTTCAAATGCACTTCCGCTTTGGCATAGGACGGAATCAACTTCTTCAACGGAAAGATTTACGACTGAAGATTCAAGCACTTTTTGAAATGCAAGCAGATCATTCGGATATGCGCATATACGTAGAAATGAGAAAATGTCCGAAACCACCGAGCTGTTGAAAAATCCTGTTATGGTTTCAGAATTGTATGGAATGCCTGAATACAAAAGATTTTTTTCATAAGTAGGCTGATACTTGTAGTTTCTGAAAAGAACCGCTATGTCGTCCGGCTCCGCTTTTTTTTCGTCTATGAGTTTTTTGATTTCGTTTACGACCCATGCTGCCTGCGCTTCATCATCGGTAAGCTCATCGGCTTCGGAATCATTTTCTTTTTCATAAAACGCCATGTGTATTTTAGGCTCGTAGAATTTCTTGAAGGCTTTTTCATCCATTTCAAGAATTTTCTTTTGGTCTGCTTCAGAAATTTCAGCGTCCGTATATACCGGCTCATATTTTTCGGCAAGTTCCTTTTCTTCTGAGTTGAAAAAAACAGAAGGCAAACTTGATTTTCCGCCCCTGGTGTCCAGCGGATATTTCGTTCCCCCGAAGATTGTGTTGAATGCGGCGATCAATGCAGGCGTGGATCTGTAGTTTGTCATGAGCTTTAGGTTTCCGTCCTTGAAGTCATCGGAAAGACCTCTGAATACGCTTACGTCCGCTCCCCTGAATCTGTAGATGCTCTGCTTTTCGTCGCCTACAAAAAAAAGCTTGTCGTCATAAAGTTCCCTTGCATCAGGCACTGAACGTTCTGTCCTTTCAATTTTTTCTGCGAGCAGGAACAGAAGCTTTTTCTGCATTTCATTGTTGTCCTGAAATTCGTCTATCATTATGGACTTGTATTTTTTCTTTTCTGCCCTGCGGATTTCAGGATGGTCAATCAAAGTTTTCAATGCAAGCGATGAAACGTCCGCATAAGTGAGGATCGAGCGTTTTCTTTTTACGTCATTCGCTTTTTTCTGGAACTCTTCCATGAGCGGAATCAGGCTTTCGGTTATTTTTCCGCCAGAAACGAAATTCGTCATGGAGATCAGTTTCTGCTGGATTTCCCTGAGCTGTTTTACAAGCTCCTTTATGTCTTCAGGGCATTTTCCTGTAAGCGGAACTTTTGCGAAGCTCCCGACAAAAAAAACGAATGAAACCATTTTTTCTGTGCTGGAATTTTTGAATGTATCTTCATCAAGAACCGGAAAGTCTGGGAAGCCTTTTTCAAGTGCTGCAGAAAGAGCCGTTATGAGCTTGGTGTTTTTGTTTCCTTCGTATTCATCGACCGCTTCTTTTATTTCATCGATTGTTGAAAATGATTTTTGGCAGTATTCAGCCCAGTCGTCCTTGATTTTTTTCCGCTGTTTTTCAAGCTCTGCATAAAAATCAATTGGTTCTGCAATGGGGGAGTTCGCAAGCATCGGAGAAGTGAAAAGCTCGTCCGCAATCTGCTGGTGGTTCTGCGGTGTAAGCAATGCTTTTAATCCCGGGTTGTTCCTGTGCTCAAGGATGAACGGGAGTGCCATGGATGAAATGGCTTCTTCCGCCGCTTTTTTGTCAACGGTGAACGAGGGGCTTATTCCATAAAAATGTGCGCCTGTTTTTGCGATGTACGCGCAGTAGCTGTCCAATGTCTTTATGTTTGCCTTGTAGAAATCTTTTACGGAATCCGGGTCTTTTTCTTTGAGCGTCTTGTAGATCCTTCCGTACATTTCCACCGTGGCTTTTTTTGTGAACGTGAGCGTGAGGATTTCTTCGACCTTGTATTTTTTGTCCAATACAAGGTGAGCGAACCTTGCCGAAAGGACTGATGTTTTTCCGGATCCTGCACCCGCGCTTACTACGGTGTTTTTTTCTATGTTGATTGCTTTGTTTTGTGAAACGTCAAAATTCGGTCCGGCCATTTTATTCTCCAATGAATTTTTTTATGAACTCTTCTGATGCAGGGCATGAGTCTATGTCGTGCGCCAGAACTTTTTGTGCGTAAAAATCAGCAAGGGAAAGGAATCTTTCTTTTGTAAGCGAAATGTCGTTCGTTTTTTTTGCTCCTGCAAGATCTCCGGTTACAGGATAAAGCTTTGGTTCCTTTATGTCAAAAAATGCGCAGTTTTCAATATGAACCGGAAGCTTTTGATTTTCCAAAAGATAGATGTACATGGGCATCTGGAAATCTGGAACAGGAGTTTCCTCATCTACG
>JAFOTA010000170.1 GCA_017421145.1 Treponema sp. | reverse complement strand
TTTCTTGATGCGTATACGAATTTGTCGAACGGGAATTTCGGCATCTTTATGACCACGTAATCAAGCACAGGCTCGAATGCGGCGACCGTTTTCCTGGTTATGAAATTCGGAATCTCGTCAAGCGTAAAACCGACTGCAATCAGTGCGGCGACCTTTGCAATCGGATATCCGGTGGCTTTTGATGCGAGTGCTGATGACCTTGAAACGCGGGGATTCACTTCGATGACCGCATATTCGAAAGTCTCCGGGTTAAGCGCAAACTGGCAGTTGCATCCTCCCTCAATCTCCAGCGCCGATATTATGTTCAGCGCGGCAGACCTGAGCATCTGGTATTCTTTGTCGGCAAGAGTGACCGTCGGTGCTATGACTATCGAATCTCCAGTATGCACTCCGACCGGATCAAAATTTTCCATCGAGCAGACGGTTATCACGTTTCCGCTTGAATCACGCATGACCTCGAACTCAACTTCCTTCCATCCTGAAATGCATTTTTCAACGAGTATCTGATGGATGGGCGAGCGGTGAAGTCCGTTGTGGGCTATCTCGTCAAAATCCCTTTCGTTGTATGCAATGCCTCCTCCGGTTCCTCCGAGTGTGAATGCAGGACGTATGATCACCGGGAATCCTATCACGTTCTTCGCAAAATCAAGCGCGTCGTCATAATCCGTCACGACCTTGGACGGAATGCACGGCTCCCCGATTTTTTCCATGGTGTCCTTGAACATCTGCCTGTCTTCGGCTTTGTCTATCGTAAGCGGCCTGGCACCAAGAAGCTTTACTCCGTGGCTTTCAAGGAATCCTGATTTCGCAAGCTCCATGCTGAGCGTAAGTCCGGTCTGTCCTCCGAGCGTTGAAAGAAGGCTGTCCGGCTTTTCCTTTTCTATGATTCTCTGGAGCGTCCTCACGTTGAGCGGCTCAAGGTAGATTTCATCAGCCATCGCGTGGTCCGTCATGAGGGTTGCGGGATTTGAATTCACAAGGCAGACTTCAAGCCCCAGCTGCTTCAATGCCTTGCATGCCTGGTTTCCGGCGTAGTCGAATTCTGCGGCCTGACCTATGACTATGGGGCCCGAACCGATGATCATCACTTTATGTATGTTAGGATTCAAAGGCATCTGATTGCTCCTTGACAAGTTTTAGGAATTTATCGAAAAGGTAGTTGGTGTCATGCGGGCCTCCGCAGGCTTCTGGATGAAACTGCACGCTGAATGCCGGAATGTCGCCGTATGAAATGCCCTCGCATGTGCCGTCGTTTGTGTTGACGAAAGAAAGGAATGCGTTTTTCGGAACAGAATCGTTTTCGACCGCATATCCGTGGTTCTGGCTTGAGATGTACACGCGCCCGGTTTCCATGTCCTTCACCGGATGATTTCCTCCTCGGTGGCCGTATTTGAGCTTTGATGTTTTTGCACCCGAAGCAAGTGCAAGCATCTGATGTCCCAGGCAGATTCCGAAAATAGGGAGCTTTATCTCACCGCTTCTGTTCATCCCGCATATACGTGAAATCTCCGTGATTATGCCTGAATTGTCCGCAGGATCCCCGGGGCCGTTACTGAGCATGAGACCGTCGGGTTTCATTCCGGTTATTTCATCTGCGGTTACGGAGTAGGGAACGACCATGACTTCTGCACCGCGCTTTTCAAGTTCACGCCTTATGTTGTCCTTGGCTCCGAAATCCCATAGCACTATGCGCGGCTTTCTTTTTCCGTGCAGCCTGATGATGTCCTTGTTCAGCTCCGGGTATCCTTCGGTGACGGATGGTTTTCTTTCAGCCGATCTGTCGGTGACGCTCACAGTCTCAACCGCTTCAGTAATCCTGTATCCCCTGATTTTTTCAAGAAGGCTTCCGGTGATTTCAGGACATTCCGCCCCGCTTATTATCATGCCGTTCATTACGCCCGATGCACGGAGTTTTTTCGTAAGCGCACGCGTGTCGATTCCTGCAATGCCCACTATGTTCTGGCTTTTGAGAAGTGAATCAAGGTCGCCGCCCGAACGGAAATTTGAAGGCTGGTCGCAGATTTCCCTGACTATGTATCCGCGCGCCCAAATCTTCCTGCTTTCGAAATCTTCCTGGATTACGCCGTAATTGCCGATAAGCGGAAATGTCTGTGTGATGATCTGCCCGTAATAGCTTGGATCAGTCAGTGTCTCGATATAGCCGGTCATTCCGGTGGTAAAAACCGTTTCCCCGATTGCTGATCCTCTTGCCCCGATGGATTTTCCCTCAAAGACCGTGCCGTCCGCGAGAATAAGAAACGCCATAAAGTCCCCCAAAATCTTTTGGGCAAAAAAAAAAGCCTGACCCGGCACCATTAAGGTTCAGGAAAAGCTTCTTTGCTCACATGTCCTAAAATGATAAAACTTTGCGCACCAAAAGTCAATCACCCTGGTTAAAGCGCTGAAAACCGGGTGTTCCTCTGCTTTGTATAAGATTGATTCTGTCTACCAATCCGGCTGCATCATCTGCATCATGCCCATGCAAATTTTTCATGTGCAGATTATTTTTCGAGGGACTGATCCAGCGGTTTTTCTATCCGTTGAACCTCTTCAGGAAATTCCTCAGCCTTTCCGTTGACGGGTTTGTGATTATGCCGCTTCCTCCCTGCTCGACTATCGTTCCGCCGTCCATGAAAATCAGGTGGCTGCACAGGTCACGCGCAAAAGACATCTCGTGGGTTACGACGACCATGGTCATCTT
>JAFOTA010000169.1 GCA_017421145.1 Treponema sp. | reverse complement strand
GTTCTCGAAAAAATAGACGGGGAGATTTTCATCAAACGGGTCGGAAAGACAGAGGAAAATCACATAGGAATCTTTCAGCCTGCTATATTTTTCACCGCGCGCAAGGCTGTCAGTGTCTATTATGCTCTGGTAGTATCTGGCACGCTTGGAGAGGTTCGCATTGATTGTCGTCTGAATCTCAATGTCGAAGATTCGATTATCGTCCCTGGTGTAGACATCGAAGCGGACACCTTTTGAGCCGATGGATTCCTGCATCGACCACTCGGATTTTGGTGGCGAAAGTTTTTCAATTTTGATGTGAAGGAGTATTTCCAAAAGTTTGCGGCAGATCTCAGGATTTTCCTCCATGATTTTGCAGAAAAGAAAGTTGTTTGCAAACGTGAGCTCCTCCCACGCGGGATATTTTTTGATTCCAGGCATTTGTTTTCTCCTACTATTATATATATGCCGTGGAAATCAGGATTGTAAAAAATTCTGCACATTTTTTTGGAAATCTTTTGTTTTTCGTCCATGGCATACCGCCATGTAATTCGGCTCATTTATTTTCTTTTGTTCCGCTTTTTTTTGTGATTTATGCGCTCCACCGGCGGACCGTTTGTTGTTTTTGCACATTAAATGTTTCCTGCTTTCGCAAGTCTCTTGTTGTTCATGCACACCGGGCGCGCCCCCGATTGCCGAGTTGCAAGGGATTGCGAAGCGAAGAATGTCCAATGCGCAGAATCAAATGGCGATATGCCACTACCCAACAAAAGTCGATATGTCACCTACCGAACAAACAGCAGTTTTAATCCCCTATTGACCGCACGACACGGAAACCGTATCTTGCCTCACTAAAGCACTGTACGTATGTACTACGGGCAAAAACACGGCAGTCTGAAAGTTTATAGTCAGAAGAAGTTTCACTACACCCATAGAATCCGCCGCGGCAAATTCTGTATGTACCAGAAACAGGACCTGTAGGATTTGTCTGTGGAGAAGAGGGGTAATCTCCCTTCCAGTCCCAGCACCACTCATACAGGTTTCCGCTCATGTCATATAGACCGAGTTCGTTTGGAGTTTTAGACATGACACTTGAAGTATTGTTAGCAGTACAAACTGCCACAGCCTCAACATCACCACTTCCACTATATAAATAACCATGACTTTGGTTTCCACCTCTTGCGGCGTACTCCCATTCAGCCTCTGTGGGAAGCCTGTATCCGTCGGCGGTAAAATCACATGTCACGGTCCACTTCATATCATCGTACTCGCACTTGTTGTTTGGATCCGGGGTATTTTTGTCAATAGTGTAACATGGAGTAAGGCCTTCTTGCTGGCTTTTCCAATTGCAATAATCCACCGCATAATACCAGCATACTTGATGAGCTGGTTTATCTCCGTATGTAGGGAAGGAATTATCACGAATTGTATCCAACCATGGAGTATACTCATCCCATGTCACCTCGTGCTTGCACATCAGGAAAGAGCTTACGGTAACGCTGTGCACGGGACCGTTGCCTTCTCCTCCCATCTGGAATGTACCGCCCTCGACAAAAACAAAATTCTCTGGAACCTTCTTAAGCGCCACAGTCGCAGCGGTAGTTTCATTTGCGACAACTTTTACATCCACGCTGCCCATGTATTCGAGTGTGCCGTCCGATTTGTAGGCCCGGCATGTAATCTTCCATGGCCCCACGGGGATGTTGTCCATTACGACTATGGTTCCGCCGCCAACGGTTTTTGTGTAAATCTGCTTTCCCCTGCTCAGGCTTATTTTATAGGTATAAGCTTCATTGCCAGAATCACTGGGGGATCTGAAAATGCTTCGTCCCATGCCGGGGTATCTGTTTCCGCCGTCAGTCCATGAGTCTGCGTCATAGGCTCTGATTATAATTTCGTCCGAAGAATCGAAAAGCCCTCCGGCGCATGAAAAAAAGGAAAAAGTGAATGCGCTTAGAATCAAAAAGAAAATTGCCTTGAAGGATTTATTCAGAGATGTGGATGGGGGGGGGTACAAGTGTACAGCTGTTTTTAAAATTCATAAAATACCTCACAGCGTTAAGTTTGGTTTTCGCGGTGTTTTACCATGTTCGTAAAGTATAATAGTGCTATTAAAAAAATTCCAGTGAGTTAACTCACTGAAACTCAAAAACTTTTTGCTTTTCCGGGCAGATTTCTGTACCGAGAAATTCCATTTTCCTTTCTACAGAAATGGGGTATAATACATTTGCAATCCAAGAGCACGGAGGTGGCTGGAGTTTGCGATGAGGAGACAAGATGAAAACAAGAAAAATAATTTTGCTGCTGATTTTGGGAATGGTTTCCGTCAGTCTTTTTGCACAGAAAAAATCAAGCGGTAATAATTTTTCTACCGGCACATACGATGCTTATGAATGGTATTCTGGTATATTTGATGCATTGGATTCGCCGCCTGTGAAAAATCTTCCGGACGGTGTAAATGCTGTGCGGCTTATTTCAATGAGTTCTGATCCTTATTACATAGTAAGGCTTTCTTGGACAAAAAGCATGCGCGTAATTGTTTTTACCGAGGGAGATGAAAGCGGAACAAAAATCGTCAGGAAGAAAACTCTTGCTGTATCAGAAGAATCCGTAAAAGAATTTTTGGCTCTGCTTGAGGAAAAAGATTTTTACAATCAGCCGGATTATGTCCACGTGAGCGGTAGAGATGGAGTAACATGGTTTGTTGAAGTAAATATCGATGGAAAATACAAAGCCGTCGAAAGATGCCTTATGCCTCCTAAAACTGATTTTCTAAGAGACATAGGCCGGAAACTTTTGCGCATGGTTGAAATTAATCAATAGGCGAAGCGCTTGCTGTTTTCTACAAGTTCTTCCATTGACGTATATTCATCCGTTTCCAAATTCAGGGCAGTGTCGGTTACTGTCTGCAAATAAGGTGCAAGGACTTTTTCTTTCAAAGTCGGCCATCTGTAAGGCAGTATAAGCGGCATGACCAAGGATTCTTCACCCGGAAGATTTCCCAGAAGTTCCCTGTAGCGTGCCGGGAAAGCCGTTGAATTTACGCTTTTTATGGCAGAAAATCCTCCAGCAATGCCGAACGTAACTGTGTCAAGGTTTATGCTGCTCCGGCGGTTCATCAATTCTGACTGTGCAGCTTCAGTTGAAATCCACTGCATGAAAATCTCCGCGCCTTTTTTGTTGTGGGCATTATGGAAAATTCCCATCGTAACAATGTCATCGTCCACCAAGGATTTATTCTCGTCGTTTACGAGCCATCTGAAAGTAAGGCCGATGGACTGCTCGTTTGACATAGTGAAAAATTCATCGCTCTGCATATACGTAAATGCCGTTTTTCCTGATGAAACCTGCTTGAATTTCGGCATATAGAGATATTTGAACTGGAAATCTGTTTCTGTGGACGTGTCTTTATTGTGTTCCAATGTCCAGTTGCGCATAAAATCTACCGTTTTGGACAGTGCGGTATCGTCCCAAGAGAATGCAAGGCCTTTTTCTTGGTAGTTTGAACCGAATATCTTGGAGGCTTCGTATAAAAACTCAGTGTCCCAGCTTGGTGCATAACCGATTGCCGTGTAGGTTGCATCTTTTTTGGAATTGAATTCGGAGCTTGCTTTCATGAGCGTGTTCAAGGTGAGCGTGTGGTCGTTTTCCAAAATCGATTCGTTCTGGCGTGCAAAAACCATCATCGGGAGATTGAAGCTGAGCGGAATCAGGTACTGCTTTTTGTTGAGCACACCGTATTCAAGCATCTGCGGATAAAAATCGTTTCTATTAAGTGAATTTTCATCGAGAAGATAATCTACAGGAGTGAAGAATTTTCTGGTTTTTGAGCTTTTGAGCCATGAACCGATTATCAGATCCGGCTGGATTTCATTTTTTTCAGGCGGAAGTGAAGATATGGGGCTTTTTTTGTAGATTGCAACGGCTTTTACGTTTTTGTGCGTGAGATTAAAAAGTTCTGCATAAGAAGCCATTTCCTGTCTGTCCGTCCAGATTATGACGGTTGAATCATTGTCGGCTGAGCAGGAAACGAACGAAAAAGAAATTGACAGAGCGGCTGCCGTAACAGCAACCGTCCTGCTTAAAATTTTCACAAGCGTTTTTTTAGCTGTTGGCCATTTGGTCAGCAGTCTGGTAAATGGTTTTGTATACAATATCAATCTTATCCTCTTCAAGGCTTGAGAAAGCCACCCTCAATGTATGGGCATCGATTGCTATTGTACCAATTCCGCTGTCCTTTAGCAACTTCTGTCTGAGTTCTTCTGCATCAATCTTGTCCAGATGGAAGGACATGAAATAGCCTGAATTGAACGGAAGTGCGTAAATATTGTCGCTTTTGTGCGATTTTACGAAATCTTTGACCAGCTTGTAGCGTTTTTCAAGGACTTTGCGCAGTGCAGCCTTTTCTTCTTCCATCTTCGGATTGGCGAAAGCTTTCATAAGCAGTGTCTGAGGCGGAGTTGAAGAGCATGAAACGGAAGAGCGGATCGTACCCATCAATTTTTTAACGAGAGCGTCATACTGTTCTTCTGTCATTCCCTTGCAGCTGAACGTTATGAAACCTGTGCGGAATCCCCATGCGAAATCTTCCTTTGTAGGACCGTCGATTTTTGCGGCGAGGATGTTCGGGCTCAAATCTGCAAGATAGGCGAAAAGTGACTGGCGTTCGATGTCTTCCTCATAATCAAGGCCGAAATATGCGTCATCGCACCAGACCATTACTTTTGTGCCTGCATCGGCGAGTTTTTTGACCATTGCGACAATCTGCTTCGCTTCATCAACTGTCGGACTGTATCCTGACGGGTTCTGCGGGAAATTCAAAAGCACGCGGACTGAACCTGTTTTTGCCTGTTCGTTAAGAGTCTTTTCCAATCCGGCAATGTTCATGTGGTCGCCGTCAAACATCGGGAACTGGATGAATTCAGCATTGCGGCGTGCAGATGCAATCAGAACGTAATTGTCCCATGACGGGTCTGCTGCAACAAGAGCCTTGCTTTCATCCAAAAACAAATCCGCAAGATATGAGATTCCGGCGGTGAGTCCTGGAACCAGAACCGGGAGAGAAAAAGATTTGTCCTTCAGCAAAGGATTCTTTTTGATGATGTCCTGCTTCCACATTTCGCGGAGATCCGGAAAACCTGCTGTCGGGGCATAGGCAACCAATTCCCTTGAAGTAAGTCCCGGTACATTTTCCTGAATTGACGGAAGCGTAACCGGAGTGCCGTCTATAACGGTCATACCGATAGTGCCGTTGGCAGTTTTACCGAGTTTTTTTGCTTCGCCGCTCTGGGCAATTATGCCTTTAGGGAAATAGAGCCTGTTTCCCAAATCAGAAAGAAGGGCACCTGGAGTAGTGTCCTTGAGGATATCATTTAATTCTTTAGCTAAAGGGTTAATCATAATAGTTTAATTATGCAAAAACAGGCATTAATTGTCAATATTTATACAAGTTAGGGCTTGTTCTGCACATCCTTTTTGCCGGAGGAAATCTTTTTGAACAGTTTTTTGACAAGGCCGATTTTGCCGAAGCTGATCCACCAGAAAAGCGCTGCCAAAAGCAATATCGGGATGCCGAAAATCAGTATGTAAAGTACGGCGAACAAAAGTCCGTTGAAAAATCCTGCTGCATTGCCGAACATTTCCTTGAACTGTGCGCCTGTGTCCGGGAGTACGAACCCTGTTTCCGCCATGTTCGGTGGAAGGGTAGCGTCTATATTTATCGTTGAAAAATCAATCCTTGAGGAAAGCCTGTTCATCTGCCCCTGCATTGCCTCTATGTCGGACGTAACTTCATTGATTTTTGCTTCTATTGAAAGAAGGTCTGTCACTGTCGAAGATTTTGAAAGATATGACTGGTAGCGTTCGAGAAGAATCTTTTTTGTATCAAGGCGGGACTGCAAATCATAGAACTGATCCGTTACGTCTTCGGAATTCACTTCCTTGCTTTTGATTTTTCCCATTCCTTTTGCTTCTTCCATGGCTCGGTCAAAATTTTCAGCAGGAACACGGACTGTCATTGAAAGTTTTGTCGCTGACTCTGAAGATGAGAATATGAATCCTCCGAATCTGCCTGCCCATGAATAAACTGAATCGCGCGTGTCGGAAAGGCTTTCTACTTCAACTTTTATATGCCCTGTGCGGATGAGCTTCCGTCCATAATCCGTGTTGTCCGCATTGCTTGAATCAGTGCGTGAAGATTGATTTGTTTCCGCTCCGAATGAGTCGGCACTGTAGCTTTCGCCGTAAAATTCCTTCATTACTAAAGATGCCGCTTTTTTACTGCATCCGGAAAAAATAAGTGCTGCCGGTATGATAAGAGCCGCTGAAACAGCTATAAGTGACTTTTTTTTCATAATAAAATCTCCCTTTTCCGTATTATTCCAATCCTTTGTAATATGCTTCCAGCTGAGGGCATGAGAGAACGAAAACGGTTTCCATAATCGGATCGAACTGGGTTCCCATGTTTGCCATCATTACTGTGTATGCCTGCTTGAAGCTCATCGGTTCTTTGTAGCATCTTTTGCTCACCAATGCATCGTAGACATCTGCAACTGCCATAATCCTGGCTTCCAATGGTATGTCAGCACCGGCAAGTCCTTCTGGATATCCTTTTCCGTCCCAGCGTTCATGGTGATAGCGTGCGACATTGTATGCAACCGACACAAAATGCGATTCTTCAACGCCTTTCAAAATGGCAAGAACTATTTCACCGCTTTTTACAGGGTGAGTCTTCATTATGGCATATTCTTCGTCGGTGAGTTTGCCCGGTTTGCAGAGGATTGCGTTGTCTATTGAAATCTTACCAAGATCGTGCATAGGTGCGGCTCTTATTATGTCGTCTGCAAAAATCCTGCTGATTCCGCCTATTTCGTTTTCGGTCATGACTTCAACAAGGATTTTGATTATGTCGCTTGTACGCTTTACGTGGCTTCCTGTGCTTTGATCGCGGCTTTCAATCATGTCGGAAAGGCCAAGAACGACTTTTGATTGTATCGTCCTGATGTTTGCCGTCTGTGTGCGGATTGCCTGACCGAGCGTTTCGTTGTAATTGTTTACGAATTCAAGATAATGGCGGTTTTCCGTGTCATCGGAGATTTCAAAGAGGAATCCTTTTGTGGCTTCTTTTTTGTCCTCATAAAAATATGAAACCTGATATTTGTAGATTTTGTCGCCCACCGTTATGAAATCTGTGTCGGAATTCTCTTCTTCGAATTTTTCAATCATCGAATAGAAAATGTTGATTTCGGGAAGCATTTTTGTATCAATCACTTTGTCAAGATGCTGATATTTCAAATCCGGGATTATCGTTACGGCCGTGTTGTTTGCGCCAAGGAATTTTTTGCGCAGGTCGAATGCCACGAATCCATGAAGCGTGCTTGAATCATGGATTACGGAAACGATGTCTTCTATATTGTGGAGGAAGTTTCTTTCATAAGAAAGCGCAATAACCCATGCACCGACCGCATAAACCAAAGGCAGGACTTCGTAATGCATGTTGGCGAACACTTCACATGCGTAGACGACGGACATTCCAAGTGCCAGCACAATATAAATGAAAAGCGTGAACCTTGGGCATTTTTCGGGGTGCTTCCACGCGTAGATGAGTATTGCGAAAATACCTGCGATAATCGGGACTATGTATACATAATGCAGGAATTGCAGAGTTCCCGGGTTTGAAACCAGATAAGAGCCGTAAGGTCCCGTGACCAATGCCAAATCCTTGTAATAGAGTCCGTTTGTAGAACCGAGCCACACCAAAATCAAGTGTGCGAGCGAAGTAAGGTAGATTACAGGCTTGAGCCACCGCGGTATGCTGATTTTAAGCACGCGCATGGTACTTAAAAGGAAGATTGCCGGAAGGAAAGTTCCGTCCAGATATACAAGGCTGTTTGCAATTATTGCGCTGTCCAATGTCTGAGCAGAGTTGCGGGCAAAATACCCGATTGTAGTCACCGGCAAAAAAAGGAGTATGGTCCAATAATATATGTCGATATTTCTGTAATTCCGCAATGCCAGATACAAGAGCGCTCCAATCGTTATGACAAAAACGGCGAGATAGATATAGCTAAAAGAAAACACCGCTGTTTACTCCTTTTAAAATTCGTTATATATCTTCTTTTCCAGAACCTTTTCGAAATCTTCCGGAGTAAGGGCTTTGTCGTATAAAAATCCTTGGATTTCGTTGCAGTGCATACCCAAAAGCATGTCACGCTGGGCTATGCTTTCAACTCCCTCGCATATTATGTTTTTTTTCAGGTCGCGGCATGCATGGATGATGTTCCTTGTCAAAAGGGCTGCATCGTTTGCGCCGCCGTTTGCGTCTATGCCGTCAATGACCGTTTTGGCAAGCTTTATTGCGGTTATGTTCGGATCCTTGAACAAAGTCCATGAAAATCCGCCTGTGCCGAATCTGTCGATCATGGTGGAAATGCCTGAAACATAGAGCTGCTCGAACACTGATTTCAGATATTTGATGTCTTCGCCGAAAGATTCCGTTATCTCAACCTGGAAAAGTGAATTTTCGATTCTGTATTTTGAGATGATAGTCATTATCCTGTGGACGAAATTCTTGTCGCGGAGGTTCATCTTTGAAAAATTGGATGAAATCGGGACGACGGGAAGCCCTTTTTCTTTCCAAGCGGCCAAATCTTTGCAGACCTGTTCCATGACAAAAAAATCAAGCGTTGCTATAAGACCGCTGCGCTCAAGAGTAAGGAGAAATGTTTCGGGCATATAGAGCTGACCGTCGCGTTCCCATCTGACCAAAGCTTCTCCGCCGCAAACCTGGTTCGTTTCAATGTTGATTCTCGGCTGGTAGTAAACCTTGAATTTGTTGTTCTGTATTGCGTTTATAAACTGGTATGCAAGCTCATTTTCATCGTTCGTCTGCTCCATCATGTATCTCTGAAACCACACGAAATCTTCTGATTTTGAGTTTTTGGCAAAAGTAAGGGCAATGGAGCTGCAGTTGAACAGTTCCGATATGCTGTCCCTGTCCGACAAAGTGTAGATTCCGGCCCTTGAATAGACTTTCAGATCCTTGGGACCGCCTTCGTTATGCACGTCGACTTCGATATTCTTCAAAAATTCAACGAATTCCTTAAGACGGTGCTTGTAGATCAGGACTATGAAATTGTCACCGCCGAGACGGGCTATGTATTCTTTCGGAAGCAGGAATTTCTTCAGTTTTTTTGCATATTTGGTCAAAACCCTGTCACCGCATGAAGCACCGACTATCCTGTTGATGTGCCTGAAATTCTTGACGTTTATGAAAAGCGATGCATACAGCGGCAGTTTCTTTTTAAACATGATTTTTACGGCATGCAGCATAAAGGCATCTGTAGTCGGAAGCTTGGTCACTGTGTCCGAATAGCCGATGCGGATCAGCAAAACAAGCATTAAAATTGATGAAGATGTGAAAACTATGAATACGATGAGGTCAGAAAGCGGATATCTTTCGGGATATTTTATGAATTTTATCATGGTCATGATTATAACGACGCCTATAATCACTCCCAGCAAAGAAAGTGTCAAAAGAGTTCTTAAATCAAGCTTTTTCAGTTTTTTGATGTTTCCACGTTTCATAAGGTCTTACGGACAGCTCCAAATGTGATGCGGGCATCCCTAAAATTTCATTTTCAATGAATTTTTAGCAGATATGGCCTCATTACATTATACAAGAGAATCTCAAATTCTTCCATTTTTTTATTAAAGAATTCTTCTATAATTTTTGTAAATAAGCCGAATTCATACTTTTCACCGATTAATTTACGGGAAATTGCTGATTAATCCCTGTGTCCAGCGTTTCCAGAAGATTTTTTATTTTTTCAAATTCAATTTCATCGACATATTGCATAAGCTCGTCCATTTTTGATGAAAGATTTTCCGGGAGATTTTTGTTTTTCAGCTTTTCCGTTTCAATTTCAAGCTTTTCCAGTGAATTTGAGTCGCATGCCTTTTTGATTGCGGAAATGATTTTTTCCAGTTCTGCCGGGCTTATGTCCGTTTTTACCGCCGTTTTTTCCCCGTAAGACCTGATTTTTTCAAGGACTGTATTGTATGAACGGTACAAATCCAGCATGGAAGCGGTTTTCCCATGGATTTCTTCGATGAGCTTCTCCGCATTTTCATACATGGCCTGTAATTTTTTTCCTAATCTTTCAATATATTCGGCCTGTTTTGAAAGCTGCAATGCCCCTATGATTCTGGAAGAGCTTTTCAGCGCATGGACTTGGATAGTGAAATTTTTAATGTCATTTTTTTGAAGCAGTTCTTCAATCAGATTTGAATTCTTGGTTATTGAAGAGGCGAATGTTTTGGTTATTTTTATCCAGTTGGTGAATCCGCCTGCATTTTCCAGCGCAGATTTCATGTCGATTTTTGATTCATCGATCAACGGAAAATCATCTGGAAGCGGGGTTTCTTTTTCTTCCGGGGCAGAAATTTTCTGGATTAATGAAGAATCAAGCCATTTCATGAGGCATGCTCCGAAATCTTTTCCCTGTACCGGTTTTGCAAGAAAATCATCGAATCCGTTGGACAAAAACATTTCTTTTGCACCGTTCACGGCATTTGCACTCAATGCAACGATTGTCAAAAGGTTTTTGCCCTGCTCGTACATACGGATTTTTTTTGTGGTTTCAATTCCGTCCATTCCCGGCATCTGGTGATCCATGAAAATCATGTCGTAGTTCTTTTTCTTTATAAGTTCCAGTGCCTGATATCCGCTTTCCGCATTGTCCGGTACGATACCGTATTTTCTGAGAAGCCCTTCTGCCACCTGAAGATTTACGTCGCTGTCATCAACCACAAGAACTTTGGCATTCGGAGCCGTAAACCTTACGTTTTCATTTTTTTCTGCAAACAGTGCGGCAATTTCCGGCATGTCCAGAACCGAAAGATATATGTTTTCCAATCCCGGTGCCTTTTGATTGGGAACTGCTTTTTCAAAAATCTTATGGTAGCGTTCCTTGCATGGCGTTTTGTCCGTGATTTTTTGCGGAAGATTTATATAAAAGCAGGAGCCTTTTCCATACTCAGATTCTACGCCTATCGTTCCGTCCATGAGGTGCATCAGGTTTTTGGAAATGGAAAGCCCCAGTCCTGTACCGCCTTTTGTTCTGTTCATGCCCATGTCAACCTGATGGAATGCGCTGAACAAATTTTTCAAATCTTCTTCTTTTATGCCTATACCCGTGTCGATTACCGAAATTTTTATTCCGTCTCGCATCTCATATTTCTGAAGATTTTCAATTCTTATGGCAATAAATCCGCGGTCGGTGAATTTTGCGGCATTTCCGGCAAGGTTTATCAAAATCTGGCGGATTCTCACGTCGTCGCCGTAGAACATGCATGGAAGCTCCGGGTCTATTTCCATCCTAAGTTCTACATTTTTTTCGGTGAGCCGTATTCTGACGATGTTCATTATGTCGTTTACCAGCTTGACCAAATCATAGTTCACTGGGACTATTTCCATTTTGCCTGATTCGATTTTTGAGAAATCAAGTATGTCGTTGATTATTGAAACCAGGCTCATGCCCGAATTC
The DNA here is from genome assembly GCA_017421145.1 of Treponema sp. Next base: position 3,210 of record JAFOTA010000169.1, on the reverse strand, counting down.
CTGATCTGCCGGATTGTGTTTCTCTGCGCGTCTGTCAGGTCGAAATCAAGCGCAAGCTCGCTCATGCCCACGATTGCGTTCATTGGCGTGCGGATTTCATGGCTCATGTTTGCAAGAAAAAGTGATTTCAGCTGATTCTGCTTTTCTGCTTCCGTCTGTATCTGCTTGATAAGTCTGTTTGCCCGGAATTCCTTGAGCTTCTGCCTTGCGCGTAAAAATGAAGCCGTTGACATAATCAGGATTATAAAATACGGATATGCAGGATAGTTGTTCAGGACATCAATTCCGAAGTATTTTCTCAGGATTCTGTGGACTACAAATTCGTATCCTATGAATTCAAATATGGCGATGTTGAAGACAATCTTCGGATTTACGAAAAAAATGCATGAAAATACCATGAGGCATCCGTAGAACATGGACAAATCTTCCGTTTTATATGCGTATGCACCGATCAAGCATGTGGAAACGCCGTAAAACATAATCACGATGCAATAAAGGCACAGCATGACATACAGGATTCCGTAGCGTTTCTGCGGATTTTTTTTATAGAAGACCGTAACGAAAACGATGATCAGCGATGAAACGAAAACTCCGGAATTCAAGCCAAGGCAGAAATTGAGTATGGGCTTGTACTGCTCCAGAGGATGAATCAGCGTGATTATAAAAAGACCGAGATTGAAGATTCCGAGCAGGGTTGCATAAATGAAGACTCGTGTGGAATCAATCCGCGCACAGTCCTGGATGAATTCACTTCTTTCTTCTTCATCCGTGAAATGCAGGGAGAACGGATTTTTCATATAGCTTCTCCGTTTTGTCTTTAGATGAATTTGTATTCCTGGTTGTTTTCGAGCCGTTCAAAGATATCGCTGATTTTTGCCTTTATTGCATTTTCATTTTCTGATTTCAGGACATATCCCACCGGCTTGAGCTTGATGGCTTCGCGTACGCAGTCTAGATCTGAAACTCCGGTCAGGAACATGACTGGAATGTTTTTGTATGCATCTTCCGAGCGGATTGTTTCGAGCGTTTGAACCCCGTTCATAACCGGCATCTCATAATCAAGCAGGATCAAATCTGGAATTTCTTTTCCAAGGAATGCAAGTGCCTGTGCGCCGCTTTTTACGACCGAAGTTACATAATCATTTTTAAGCCAGTTCATTATGGTTCTTAAAGTGACCGGGTCATCATCAACTATGAGGATGTGCTTGCGTGTGTCTTTGGGTGCTTCCGGCTCTTCTTTTTTTTCTTCCGTTATATCGGTTCCGCGCAGTTTGGAAAGCTCTTCTTTAAGGACTTCGATAAAATCATTTATTGTTATCGGAGTCTGGAGATAGCGGATGACCCTTGCATTTACGCGCTCATAATACTTGTGAAGCTCTTCATGCGTTCCGCAGAGCATAAACGGAGTCTGGGAATCATGGTTCAAAATCTGAAGGAAATTGTGCTTTGATTCGGACGACATTTCATGCAGATATGCACATATCAGCTCCACTTCGCCGGATTCAATTTTCTGGGCAACTTCTTCGCTGTCAAAAGCTGAAAAATCAGAAGAAAAAGTGTCGTGTATGAGCTTGCTGTGAAGTTCATCTGCCGCCTGCAAATTCGGTTCTGCGATAAAAAGAATGTTTGCCATAAAATTTACTCCTTGGGAATAAGCTTTAGATATGTCTTATAGTATAGCATGGAATTTTACTTGCCGACACAAAAATTGCTGAAAATGTTTTCCAATATATCATCCGGGGTTACTTCGCCGGTCACTTCGCCCAAAGAATCAAGCGAATCTTCCAGATCCTGCACCACTGCATCCAGCGCATATCCTTCTTTTGTGACTTTAAGGGCATGATCCACCCGTTCAAGGGCTTCTTCCACGGATTTTTTCTGTCTTTCCGAACCAAGCGCAGAAACTGAATCTTTCGCCCCTATTTTTTCCATGAGCACTTTTTTTACCGTGCGTGCCAAATCTCCCATTCCGCTTCCTGTTTTTGACGAAAGGAGCAATGTTTCACGGTACATGTTTTTTCCGAAATCGATTTCTGTACCGGACAAGACATGGGCACCTTCCTTGTCGATTTTTGTCTGCACAAGGATCAGAGGTATCGTTTGCCGGCTGATAAAATCTTTGTCTTCATCATCAAGACCACGCGTTGAATCAACAAGATAAAGAATCAGGTCTGCATCTCCGCTCAAATCTTTCGTGCGCTGGACACCCGCAGCTTCTATTTTGTCGCCTGTTTCACGTAGTCCCGCAGTGTCAAAAAGGCGTGCAGGAATTCCGTCAAAGCTTGCCTGTGCCTCAAGATAGTCACGCGTCGTTCCCTCAATGTCGCTTACGATGGCACGTTCTTCTTTCAACAGCGCATTGAACAAAGACGATTTTCCCGCATTGGTTTTTCCGCAAAGAACGACCAATGCCCCGTCCTGATAAAGCCTTTCGCTTTTCCAAGAGTCTGCAAGTGACCGCAGCCTTTCACATGCAGAAACAAGATTTTGGGTATCGAATGAATTTGAAATGGTTTCTTCGTCTTCGGGATATTCAACCGCAACTTCAATGGCGGCAATGGTTTCTATAATCAGCTTTTTTATGGATGAGATTTCTTCAAGGACGCTTCCTGCAAGTCTTCCGGCTGCATGACCCCTGGAAGCATCTGTTTTGCTGTCGATTATTTCTTTTACGGCTTCTGCCTTCGTCAAATCGGATTTTCCGTTGATGTAGCTTCTGAATGTGTATTCGCCGCGTTCTGCCTGCCTGAATCCGTTTTTCAAAAGCAGGTTCAAAACAGCGGTCACTACGGCAACACCACCATGGCAGAAGATTTCAACCATGTCTTCACCGGTAAATGATTTCGGGGCGCGGTAAACTCCGAGCATGACTTCATCGATTTTACGCCTTTTGTTTTCAGATTCAGGCTCAACAATCCAACCGTAGACCAAAGTATTTCCCTGTGCGGACAAAAGTTCCTTCGGCCTTGAAAAGATTTTGCTGACCAAATCAATGCAGTTTTTACCGCTTGTCCTGACGATTCCTATAGCACCCGGAGAAAGGGGAGTTGCAATTGCCGCTATAGGTTCGTCAGCGGTATATCCGAGATTTGTCATTTTGTTTTATTGGAAACAATCGCGTTTTCCAATGGTTTCTGAGCCGGCTGAGCTGTTTTTTTGCTTTCATTGCCTGCATCTGCCGTTGGATAAAGGATTGAATCCCAGACTGTG
>JAFOTA010000168.1 GCA_017421145.1 Treponema sp. | reverse complement strand
TTGCCCAGAAAAAAAATCTTCGGGTGGTTCCGCTGGTTGGGCCTTCGTCAATGATTATGGCTGTCATGGCAAGCGGATTCAACGGTCAGAGTTTTGCGTTCAACGGTTATCTTCCGGTTAAGCCTGGTGAAAGGACAAGCAAAATACATCAGCTTGAGGCACGGGCTTGGAAGGAAAACCAGACGCAGCTTTTTATTGAAGCTCCGTACCGGAATCTGAAAATGTTTGAGACTCTTGTTTCGTCATGCAGAAAAGATACACGTCTTTGCATTGCTGCTGGAATCACATGTGCGGAAGAATTCATCAGGACAAAAACCATTGCTGAGTGGAAAAAATCTGCACCGCCGGAAATCAACAAAGTGCCGGCAATCTTTTTGATTTATCGGAGCTAGGGTGAGTTATGAAATCAATAATCTTAATGGGAATAAAACATTGCGGAAAAAGTACTCAGGCAAAGCTTCTGGGAAAAGAATTCAAAATGCCTGTTTATGATACTGACAATCTGATTGAAGACGAGACTGGTTTCAGCCCAAGGGAAATTTTTACGAATGACGGAGAGGCGGCTTTTAAAGAAGCGGAAGCACAGGCATGCGCACATTTAAAAGAAGAGCTTTTGAAATCCGGAAAATCTGCTGTCATTGCAACTGGCGGCGGAATCTGCAACAATACCGGGGCAGTGGAGGTTTTAAAATCACTTGGAATCTGCGTTTTTCTTAAAACCGATGAAAAAATTGCTGCGGACCGCATTGTAAACGAAGCTTCTGTTTTGCCGGACGGTTCAATTAAAAATCTGCCGGCATACATAGCAAAAAAAAATCCCCGCTCCATTTCTGAAGTCAGGGAAATTTTTCATGCATTTCATGAAGAACGTACAAAAATCTATTCGACTGTCGCCGATATAACCGTTGACATGGCAAATGCACCGCGCTGGTTCAACACAAAGCAGATTGTGGAAGCTCTGGAGAACCGCTGATTAGCACAGTGCATTAATCAGCTAGTTGCAGCTGCAATTGCACCCTTCACCGCAGTTTGAACCGCAGCCCTCGCCGCAGCCACCACCGCATCCTCCGCAACCGCATCCAGTGGTCATCTGCTGGATTTCTTCCTGGCTTGCTTCACGGACATCAAGGACTTCCACATCAAAGTGCAGTGTTTTTCCTGCAAGCTCGTGGTTTGCATCAACGGTTATGACATCATCACCCACTTCGGTTACGGTCACGATTGCCGGGCCTTCCGGTGTGTTTGCCTGAAATTTTGTTCCGACAAGTATTTCTTCCGTCGTTTCGAAATTTTCACGCGGGATTTTGGCGACCATGCGTTCGTCATAGATTCCATATCCATCTTCAGGTGGAAGAACTGCCGTTATTTTTTCACCGGCTGATTTTCCTTCCAGATATTCTTCAAGCTTGGGCAAAAGAAAATTCTGTCCGTGAAGATAAATCAAAGGTTCCGCACCGACTGACGTATCAATCAGATTCCCGTCATCGCCTTTAAGCGTGTAGTTGATTGTAACAAGGGCATTTTTAGTTATCTGCATTTGCTGATTCTCCGTTTTCGGTTGGATTTCCGTACATGTCATACGGTGATTCTTCCGGGGCGTTGTCCTGAATTACTTCGACAATCTCCGGGCATGCGTTTTTTATGTAAGTTTCAAGCCCCATTTTTATGGTCATAACGGCCATCGGGCAACCGTCACATGCGCCAGTAAGCTTGACGTGAACTTTTTTTTCATCATCAATTCCGACAAATTCCATGTCGCCGCCTTCTGACTGCAAAACCGGCCTGAACTGTTCAAGTGCCTCTTCAACCTTTGCTTTTAATGCTTCGTCAACCATTGTTACCTCTTGGATTGCCATTGTAGCAAAAACGGAATTAATTTTAAATAGGTGTCGGCCTTATGTCTTTTGACTTTTATACAATGAACTTCTATAATAATTCTATGAAAGATTTGGAATATTCTGTAATTTTTAGTGATGATGATATCGTGGTTCTCAATAAGAGAAGCGGTTATCTTGTTGCGGCGGACAGATATGATTTGGAGTCTCCGCGGCTTGATGAACGTGCGTCAAAGGAATTCGGCGAATTGTTTGCCGTTCACAGGATTGATACGGATGCAAGCGGAATTGTAGTTTATGCGAGGAATATCGAAATCCAGAAGATTTTGGCAGCTCAGTTTCAGGAGAACAAAGTTGAAAAAATCTATCACTGTCTGGTGAACGGACATCCTTTGTGGCAGAATCTGCATGTTGATTTGAAGCTTCTGCCTGACAGCGACCAAAGGCACAGGACTTCGGTAAATCAAAAGATTGGAAAATCTGCGGCTACTGATTACAAGCTTTTGGGAACATGCGGCCCGTATGCGTGGGTTGAGGCAATTCCAAGGACAGACCGTGCGCATCAGATTCGCGTGCATCTTAAAGAAAACGGAGTGAACATTGTTTGTGATCCGCTGTATTCTGGCAACCAAAAACCGGTGCGGCTCAGCGAGCTGAAAAAAAGATGGAACGGTGACGAGCTTGAGGAACGGCCTTTGTTGAGCAGGCTTGCGCTTCATGCGTATTCATTGGCTTTTGCACATCCGAAATCCGGCGAAAAGGTGACATATTGCGCGCCTTATCAAAAAGATATGGATGCAGTGCGGAAACAGCTGGCAAAAATTTTCAAGGTTGATCCGCTTGAATAAATTTTAAAGGGAAGCTGCGGTTGAAAAAGTTTTTTTTGTTTCTGTTGATTCTTTCTTTCTCACCGGTTTTTGCGGAAATAAAGTTTAGCTTACGACCGTTAGTTTCTTTTGGGGTTGGTGAACACAACGAATATGTTTATTATAAATATGAAGAAAATGATGGAAAATCTGCCCTTGCCAAGCTGAGTGAGCTTAACTGGGAACAAAACGGACTGATTTTTCTTGGCCTGGATGCCGATTTTACGCGGAAAAACATGTTTTGGAACGTCGGAGTGAAATTTGCAATCCCTGTCATAAGCGGAATTATGGCTGATTCTGATTGGTTGAATGTAGATAAGCTGCCTACCGTTAGTTTGGATAAAGCAGAAGTAAAAACAAATTATACCGAAAGCGAATGCAAGACAAACGGTGTTTTTGAGCTGGACGGAAAGTTTTGTTACCGCTTGGGCGAGAATGAAAATCTTGCGTTTTGTCCTTTTGCAGAATTGAGCTATTCATATAATTCTTTAACTGCTTGGGGAATGAACGGCAAATATTCAAAGACGAGAGACAGCGAAGGTTGCCTGCTTCCATGGGATTCTGAAACGTCCGTGAAAAAATATGCTCCATACGATGAAGCGATAATGAAGCTTGAACGTCACTGGCTTGTTTTGTGGCTTGGTGCCGACACGCAGATTTCATATAAAAAAATCAATATAGGCTTTGCGCTTTCCGTATGTCCTGCTGCAATCTGCTTGTCCAAGGATGAGCATATTCTCCGGTCATTGGTTTTTCTTGATTTGATCTATGGATTTTTCAGTGCGGCGAAAATGGAAAGCTCAGTAGGAATCAGCGTTACGAAAAAT
>JAFOTA010000167.1 GCA_017421145.1 Treponema sp. | reverse complement strand
CTGTACGAGCGGAAGTCCGAATGCGGCTGTTTTTCCTGTACCTGTCCTTGCACGTGCGATGACGTTCGCTTCACCGTTCAAAAGGCGCGGAATTGCAAGAACCTGGATCGGAGAAGGGTGTACGAATCCTTTTTTTTCGATTGCGGCGAGAGTCGTTTCATCAAGCCCCAGATCTGCGAAAGAGATTTCATCTGATGATTCTGCCTGCTGTTCGTCCTGATCTTCGGCTTCATCCCGGCTTTCTGCTGCCTGATCTTCAATTTTAGTCTGATTTTCTTTTTCGTTTAAACCAGCGTCCAAGTCAGAAGGGACACAATCATTCTGTCCTTCTGCGTTCTGAGAAAGATTTTCTTCCATAAACATTTTCCCCTGCGCACTCTTTTGCGCTTCATGATGCAGCTTTTTACCGCGCAAGGGAACCTTTCAGCCTCTGAAAACTTCTGTCTGCCAAATCCATGGCTTCCAGAAAATCATCCCCAAAAACATCCGCTTGATTGAATCGGTTCTTACGGAAACCCGGCCGGCTTCCTTTCTTCAATCTCCGCTCCCTGGTGGTTCCGCTGGCGGTTACAAACTGTCATGCATTTTCTAAAGTTGCTGTAGTGTAATGATTTTCAATCTTTTAAGCAAGGCAAATAAAGGAAAATCTTTGAAAATTTTAGAAAAATCTTGAAAACAGCTGTTTTTTTATCTTGTGAGTACTGTTCCGTCCACGCTGATTTTGTTTTTTTCAAGGAATTCAAGCTTGTACGGCTCTTCGGATTCATAGATTCCTCCGGTGAAGAACAGCAGGAACTGATCCTCGCATTCATAGGAATATGATTCCGAATATTTTCCTTCCTTGTTTTCAAGGGTTACCGTAAGATTGCCGCCGGATGATCCGAAATCGAAGCATACCGTTCCGCCCGGCATTTTTCCCTTGTATTTTCCTTTAAGCTCGCTGAGCCTGAGAACGCTTTTTCCCTTGAATGAAATGAGGTCTCCGTAAAAGTTGATTTCAAATCCGTCTTTGGTGAGCCTTGCCGAATATTGTTCCGGGATTCCGTTGTCACCTGTAGTGGTGAGAGTTCCTCCTGCTTCAAGAGTAAAATTTCCATCTGATGACGCAGTCTTTCCTTTTGCCGTGTATTTTCCCTGGCTTTCCTTGAACGTGATTTTTGATCCGTCGTCGAAATTCCACGTTCCGTTTATGTAGGCCGGGCGCGAGCATGATACAGCCGTCAGAACCGTGAGCACTGTAAGGACTGGGGCAAAAAATCTTGTCTTTTTCATAAAAAACTCCTTAAATTCCGCTGCATTCGAGGGAATCCATTTTGCCGAGATCATCAAGATTGTACGGCGTTTCCTGATAGACATAATAGTTCAGCCAGTTTGAGTAGAACAGATGTGCGGTGCTTCTCCATGTTGAAGGCGGTTTGTTTTTCGGATTGTCGTCCGGGAAATAGTTTTTCGGCATCTGTATGTCCAGACCCTTGTCAAGGTCGCGCTTGTATTCGGTTTCAAGTGTTTCGGCATCATATTCAAGGTGCCCGGTCATGAATATGGAACGGTTGTCGGTTGATTTTGCTATGGTCAGACCTGTTTCTTCGTTCATCGCAAGTAGCTTGAGGTTTTTGGCGCAGAGTATGTCCTCGGATTTTATCAATGTGTAGCGTGACGTAGGGACCGGAAAATAGTCGTCGAATCCTCTAAGAAGCGGCTCGTACGGGTCGACCAGAGTGCTTTTGTATATGCCCGAGAATTTTTTTGAGACCGAGTACTTGGGGATTCCGTAGAAGTGGTAGAGTCCTGCCATTGCCCCCCAGCAGATGTAAAGCGTGGAATATACGTTGTTCTTCGCATAATCCATGATCCTGCACAGCTCGTCCCAGTAATCCACCTGTTCGAAAGGCATCTGCTCCACTGGCGCACCGGTGATTATCATTCCGTCGTACTTGTTTTTCAAAATTTCATTTGAAGAAACGTAAAAGCGCTCAAGATGGTCGGAACTCGTGTTTTTTGAGACATGTCCTTCCATTTCTACGAGGTGTATGTTTATCTGAAGCGGCGTGTTTCCCAAAAGCCTTAGAAGCTGGGTTTCGGTCGCGATTTTTGTCGGCATGAGGTTGATTATGGCTATGTCAAGAGGCCTTATTTCCTGCTTTGATGCACGTTCCTCCGTCATGACGAATATGTTTTCCCTTTCAAGCACTGACCTTGCCGGGAGATTTTCATCTATCTTTATAGGCATCCGCCCACCCCCTGTGAACAAAACAAAATGATTATAGCATAAAATCAACTTATTTGCTATTATAAAATCCGATGTCCATTTTGTTTTAGAGGGGAATGTTTTTATGAAGGCAGATAAAAAATCAGCTGTAAAAAAAATCAGGGGAATGGTTTTTACGCCCAAACTTGAACCGGAGGAATTTCGCTCTAATTTTGACAGGGAATTTTCAACCGTTTTTTTACCGAACAATGTTGAGTGTGCCGAGCGTGATTACGGCGGTATAACCTGCGACGTGATCTCACCTCTGGTCTATTCTTCAAGACGTGTAATCATCTATATACACGGCGGTTCTTTTGTCGGTGGTTCACGTGCCGCCTACAGGAATTTCTGCGCATCCCTTGCACATGCATCGTCATGCCGCGTGATAGTCCCTGAATTCAGGCTTCCTCCTACATATCCGTTCCCGGCAGCCATCGATGATCTGGTGAACGTGTTCCGCTCTGTTTATGAAGAGGAAAATGTGGCGCGCAGGCTTGAGATTTCTGCATCCGGGCTGAATGACGCGAACGCCAGGGGACACATAATCATTTCTGCAGACGGAAGCGGTGCAAGCCTTGCCATGGCTCTTATTTTCAAAATCAACAAAAAATACCGCTCGAACATACAGGATCTGATCCTTTTTTCTCCGTGGCTTGACATGAGCCGTGACAATCCGGTGGTTGCAGGCGGAAGAAAATGCAATGACGGAATCATGAGCGGGGACTCGATCCACTTTGCGGTCGACAAATACACTTATGCGGCCAACATATCGAATCCGCTCGTTTCACCGTTACAGGCACCTACGGAAGATTTTGAGGAATTCCCGCAGGTCTATGTCCAGATGGGTGAGGACGAAATACTCGTAAGGCAGGCGCGTGACCTAAAGGAAAAGCTTTCCGCCGTGGGTGTCGCTTGCGTGCTTGATTTGTGGCCGGGCATGATGTACATGTTCCAGATGGCGGACGAATATCTTCCTGATTCTCATCTTGCGGTCAACAAAGTCGGTGAGTTCATCAGGGAGCGTGAAGGCGATACGGAAGAAGAAATCGAAGAAAGAATAAAGATCAGCCGCAAGAACAATATCTTCCAGATTGACGGACAGGAGTAAAAATGGAACTTCTTTCACCGGCCGGTAACGTTGACAAGCTCCGCTACTGCTATGCATATGGTGCTGACGCTGCATACATAGGACTTAAGAATTTTTCGCTCAGGGTAAAGGCAGACAATTTTTATGCTGACGAATTCAAAAAAGTCCGTGCGCTGAAAGAAATGTATCCGGGGCGCAGGCTTCATTGTGCCCTCAACATCAGCTTCCATAACTCCGAAATAGACAGGCTGATTGCCGACATACCGTATTTCAGGGAATATCCGATCGATGCGTTCATAGTTCAGGATCTGGGCATAGTTCCTATACTCCAGAAGGAATTCCCGGATGCAGACCTTCATCTTTCCACCCAGGCCAGCTGCATGAACCGTGAGGCTGTGAAAATGTACCGTTCCATAGGATTCAGCCGAGTTGTCATGGGAAGGGAAGCGTCGCTTAAAGAGATTGCTGAGATAAAGGATGCCGTACCGGACATGGAAATTGAATGCTTCGTCCACGGTGCGATGTGCATAGCGTATGCCGGCCGCTGTCTCATGAGCGCATACCTGAACGGACGTTCTGCACAGGAAGGGTTCTGCTCGCACACATGCCGCTGGGACTATGACGTGATGACCATGGCTCAGAGCGGGGATCTCGTGCTTCAGGAAAAGAAAAGGCCGGGTGAATATTTCCCTGTATATGAGGGAGACAATTTTACTGCAGTACTTTCATCAAAAGACCTCTGCATGATCGACCACCTGAAAGAGCTTAAGGATGCCGGAGTAGATTCTCTGAAAATCGAAGGCCGCATGAAAAGCGTCTATTATGTCGCGATGATTACCCGTGCATATAAAAAGGCGCTCGATTCCCTTGAAGGAAAAATCACTTGTGACGAAGCAAAGCCGTTTGTCGATGAGCTTTACAACGTGAGCCACAGACCGTATGCCACAGGTTTTTATTTCAGCCGTGCCGATGCTGACGTAACGGTTTCCGGGGCAAGCGAAAGCAACTGGGATTTGTGCGCGGAACTTGGAGAAAGGCTTTCTGATTCCGAAATGGAAAAAATCCTTGAAAAAGGGCGTGAGCTTGAAGATTCAAGGAAAAAGGAATACGAGCAGATGGTTCCTCAGGCAAAGGCAGCCTATGATTTGCGCGTGAAAAACCTTCCCGACAAATATCTTCCCGGCGTTGAAAAAAAAGAAGGCTGGAAAATGTATCCCCTCAAGGCCATGAACATGATAGACGGAAACTCCAGGCTTGAACTTGTCTCACCTGACATCTGTTCGATGAGCTTTGAAAGCAGCCGCTATGTGCTTGTGAACCCGAACACCGGCGAAATCTACCGTTGGTGCTGTGACGGTCATCCGTGCGTGGTATATACTGACATTGAAATACCGGAAGGCTCTCTCCTCCGCTCATGGGTCGAAGAAAATCCACGTGCAGGCGGAAAGAGATGATGGACTTGTAGTGATTGAACCTGTAGTGATTGTATTGATAGATGCCGGGCTTATGCTTTTTTGACCCGGCATCCGGCATTTTATTTTTTCCAGAAAGATGGTGAGAAGAACATCACTATCGTAAAGAATTCAAGGCGGCCTGCAAGCATTGCAAAGCAGTATATCCATTTTACTCCGTCAGGAAGCCATCCGTAGTTGCATGAAGGGCCGAGCAATGCAAAACCCGGGCCTATGTTTCCCAGCATGCTCAGCGTACCCGTGAATGACGTGGCAAGATCTATTCCGAAAAGACATACTGCAAAAGTCGTTATGGAAACCAGAACAAGATAAATGAAGAAAAATGCGGTTACCGTAACGCCTATGTCGCTTCTGTGCGGCTGCTTGTTGATTCTTAGTGCGAACACACCGCGCGGATGCAGGAGCTTGAGTATTTCGTTGTGTGCGAGCTTAGAAAGGATTACCCAGCGGATTACCTTTACGCCTCCTCCCGTTGACCCTGCGCAGCCTCCGATGAAAAACAGCACGAAAATTATCGCCTGGCTTGCCGATGACCATGTGGTAAAATCATCAGTGGCAAATCCTGCGGTGCTTATTACCGAAAGCGACTGGAACGAAGAATACCGGAGTGAATCGAAGAATCCGCCGTAGCGTTTCATTTCGAACAGCGCAATCAGTATGCTTGACGTGAACACTATCGCAAGGTATGCCTTAAGCTCTGAATTGTCTTTAAGGCTTTTGAAATCTCCCCTGAACAGGCAGTAGTAGAGCGAAAAGTTGATTCCTGCAAGGAACATGAAGACCGTTATTATCCAGTGGATTGCAGGTGAGTCGAATCCTCCGATGCTTGCGTTCCTTGTCGAGAATCCTCCTGTGCCGAGCGTTGAAAGAGCATGGCAGACTGCTTCATAAAGGTTCATTCCCGCAATTTTCAGAAGTATGGTTTCAAGAACCGTGAGACCGAGATACATGAACCAGAGAATTTTTGCCGTCGTAGTGATTTTTGAAGTGAGCTTTCCTTTTTCCGGCCCCGTCGTTTCAGCGCGGATCAGCTGGAATCCTCCGACCCCTAGAAGCGGAAGAAGCGCCACTGACAATGCTACTATTCCCATTCCTCCGAGCCAGTGTGTCATGCACCTCCACATGTTGATTGAGTATGCAAACGGAATGTTTTCTATTTCACTAAGGATGGTCGCTCCGGTCGTGGTGAATCCTGACATGCTTTCAAAAAATGCGTCGCTGAAATTCGGTATCGCTCCGCTTGCAAAAAGAGGAATGGAGCCGAACAATGCAGATGCAATCCATGCCAGTGCAACGACTACGAAACTTGCCCTTGTGCTGAGCCTGTATGACTTTTTCCTTCCTGCAAGATAGAAAACCACTCCTGCCGCAAGGCTTATTGCCATGGGTACGATAAAGTAGGGAAGCACCTGCTTTTCACCGTAGACGACCGCGCAGATTACAGGAAGCGAGAATGTAAGTCCGACTATAGCGACAATCAGAAAAACGATGCGTGCAACTGTGAATACCATTCCGGCTTTTTTATTCTTTTCCACTTATAAGCTCCAATGTTTCTTTGCTTCCGGATTCCTGTATAAGGATCACATGGTCGCCCACGTTCAGCGTAGTGTTTCCGTTCACAAGCTCGAATCCTGTAGTGCCAGGCTTTTGAATCAGCAGCATGAGGAATTTTCCCGGCTTTGCAATCTCCTTGAGCGTCTTTCCGAGAACCTTGCTTTTCTGCGGAACGTCACATTCGATTATTTCAAATTCGCCCGTGGAGACGGTGTGGACTTCCTTTACGTTTTCTCCGCGCAGATGGCTCATTATGCTGTCAACCACCGTGTCCCTGATCGGGACCGCAACGTCAACGCCCATCTTTTCCGCAATCGGTGAAAATGCCGAGTTTGTGATAAGCGCGACCGTGTTCTTTACTCCGAGAGCTTCAAAATATGAAGAAACCACAAGGTTCAGCTCGTGATTGTGCGTGGCGCATATGCAGAGGTCGAATTTGTCAAGCTCCTCTTCATATATGAAATTCTCATCGGTTATGTCTTCCTGAAAAATATCTGCGTCCGGGAATCTGTTTACCGCCGCATCGCAATGTTCCTTGTCGCTGTCAACGATCAGAAAACGCTGGAAAGTTTTTTTCGTCTTTTTCTTTTTTCCGAGGATTTTTGCAAGCATAGGTATTTTTTTCTGGGTCGCGTTGTTTCCCAAAAGCATTTCAGCAACGATGGTTCCTATCCTTCCGATTCCGACGAGTATCGTCTTTTTGATTTTGCTTTCTTCTTCCCCGCACATTTTTCTGATTTCATCAAGATTGTCGCGGTGTGTCAGCACTCCGATAGAATCTCCTGCATAAAGGATCGTGTCTCCTGCAGGAAGGGATGACGAATCTTTTTTTTCAACGAAAGTCACGATGACCGGTTTGTCAGTAAGCTTCCGCATGTCTTTGAGCGCGCATCCTTCGATTTTGCTTCCGGGATTTATTTTTATCGTCGTAAGCTCGTATGAACCGTCACCAAGAGGCATTACGTCGGAAACACCGTGCTCCACCGCATTGACTATGGCTTCCGCAGCCTCAACGTCGGGATTTATCATATAGTCGATTCCATAGAGCGGCCTGTGGTTTTTCTTGAATGTTTCCGCATGATGGGCGATCGTTTTGTTTGTGTTCATATAGTATGCATAATTTCTTACGCGCGCTATCTTGAGCACGTCAGGATATATTGAATCAACGAGGGAGCAGGTTATCATGTTCACTTCATCATCTTCCGTAACGGCAACGAGTGCGTCGGCAGTGGAGATTCCTGCTTCTTCGAGAGTCTGCAGGTCATTTCCGTCGGCATAGGTGATGGTGCAGTCCAGAGTGTCCCTGAGGCTGTTGACGTTCTCGCTGTTGTTGTCGATCAGAATGACGTTGTTCGCCGCATCGTTCAGCAGCCGTTTTGCAAGCTGAGTACCGGTAAATCCGGCACCTACAATTACTATCTTCATTCTTCCAGTATACCACAAAAATCAACATAATTGAAGATGTTTGTCTATAGTTCTCATGCCGAAGCCCTGTATATATGCTTGCTGATTATGGAAAATTCAATTACAATGGAATAAAGTGTAAAATTTTTTTTCAGGAGAGCCATGATGGGTAATCTGATTGTCGGACAGTCCGGCGGGCCTACCGCTGTAATCAATTCCAGCCTTGCCGGTGTGTTTTCTGCAGCTGAAAAAT
>JAFOTA010000024.1 GCA_017421145.1 Treponema sp. | reverse complement strand
TCGTCGCATTTGTGTTCATCTGTTTTTCACTGCTTTACGCCTATCCGCTGAGCGCACGATATGAAAACAAGTTTTACATGCACATAAAAAATTCATTTTTGTTGAGCACCCGGTATTTGGGAAAAACGTTCTTCCTGATTCTGATTCTGGCTTTTGAAATCGGGCTTTTTATCTGGAACCAGCACACTTTGATTTTTCTGGTAGTCATTGGTCCTGCCGTACTTGTCTACACGATTGCCGGTACAGCAAAAAAAGTTTTTCTTACAAACGATGAAAAAGTCAAAAACGATGCCGCCATGGAAAAAGCAAAAGAAGAAGGCCGTGAGTATATGGAAAATCTTTCACGGAAGATTCTGGAGCAAAAAGCTGAAGAAAAAGGGTGCGAAAATCTGGAAAATGGGGACAAATCAAGCGATATTGATGGCAAAATCGAGCCATAATCGACAAATTTTTCACAATCTTGAGCAAAAATCATAAAAAAATCCTCAAAATCTTGCCACAGTGTAACATTTTTTAAATTTGACCGATGACTTTTTTGTATTTGTAGGTTATAGTATATAGGGAAACATAGGTCTAATTTGTGTTTCCTTAGCAAACTCTTAAAAACTTTTGTTTTTAAGCACTACCCTTGGAGGAAAATATGGAAAAGGATGAAATCAAGGCAAAGCTCAAGGAGTTCTTCATTTCTAACCTTGGTGTCGATGGAAGCGTACTGAACTATGACTCACCTCTTTTTGGTGACGAAATTGGTCTGGATTCTGTTGACTCTTTGGAAATCATCTCTTTTGTTGATGACGAGTTTTCTGTATCAATGACAGGACAGGGAAAGGAACATTTCCAGAGCATCGACACAATCACCGAATTTATTGTCGCAAACTCATAAGGCAACTTTGGGCGCGAAAAATTCAACGGAAATCTAAAGACTCACTTTTGGAAATCCAGAAGTGGGTTTTTAGACTTTCCCTCAGGCATTTTCATCCGGCGGTTTTGGCTTTCCGTCCACAATCGGTCGAGAGTTTTGTTTTAAACGGAAAAATATAGTAATAGTAAGGGAAAATAAAAATGACATCTGATAATAAACGCTGCGTAGTAACAGGTCTTGGTGTTATCTGCGCTATTGGAAATAATGTTGAGGAAACTTGGAAAAATGCACTTGCTTCTGTTTCTGGAATCCACAAGACAACTTCTGTTGATACCACAAACTGCTATGCTGATTTGGCTGCCGAAGTAAAATGCGACACACTTGATGAAATTGATGCGCCGGAAGAAAAAGACCGTGCCTCAAAGCTCTGTATCAAGGCCGCTACCGAAGCTCTCAAAGATGCAGGTCTCGGTGATTTCGGTGGAAGCCAGCGTGTCAGCGTAATCACAGGTTCATGCTGTGGTGGTGTTTTGAGCGTAGAGCATTACTACAAGACAGGCAGAAATGTAAACGACATTCCAAAAATGCCGATTGCCGCCGTTGCATCCCAGGTTGCTGAATCTTGCAATGCCGGTGGTATCGTAACAAACGTTGCAAATGCCTGTGCTGCGGGTACAATCTCCGTTGCCTATGCCTGTGACCTTATCCGCGCCGGAAAAGCCGATGTGGTCATTGCCGGTGGAGCCGATTCATTCGCATCAGTTCCATACTCTGGATTCCTTTCACTCCATGCACTTGATGAAAACGGATGTTCTCCGTTCAACCGCTGCAAGGGAATCACTCTTGGCGAAGGTGCAGGTATCGTTATCGTTGAATCTTATGAACATGCAAAGAAGCGCAATGCAAAGGTTTACTGCGAAGTCCTCGGTGCAAGCGTAACAAGCGATGCCCACCACATCACAGCTCCACGTGAAGACGGACTCTGCCAGATTGAGGCAATCAACCGCGCAATCAAGAATTCTGGAATCAAAAAGTCAGACATCGGTTATGTAAACGGTCACGGAACTGGAACCGCTAAAAACGACAACGCGGAATTCCTTTCACTCCACACTGTATTTGATGAAGAAAACCCTCATATCAGCGCAAGCTCCACAAAGGTTCTTACCGGTCACTGTCTTGGTGCTGCAGGAGCAATCGAAGCGGTATTCAGCATAAAGGCCCTTACAACAGACACAGTTCTTCCAACGCTTGGCTACACCGCTGAGGATTCTGAAAAGCTCAAGGAAAAAGCCGGAAATCTTGATTTCGTACAGAACAAGCCGGAGCACAAGGAACTCAACAGCGTAATGAGCAACAATTTTGCTTTCGGTGGAACAAACGCAAGTATAATCTACTCAAAGCAGGCTGGAGATGTTTCTTCACAGTCCGCAAAAGACAAGAAGATTGCAATCACAGGTCTTGGAATCGTAAGCCCGCTTGGAAACAGCAAGGACGCTTATCTTGCTTCCGTTAAAAATGGATTCAAGCCGGAAAGTGACTCAATCCACTCAACAATCACCGACACGGACTACAGCGAGCTTGGTTTGAAGATGGCATTCTACCGCAAGCTGGACAATCTTGGTCAGCTCCAGTCTGTTTCTGGAATGAGGGCACTGCAGGACGGAAAATTCACAGTTACCGAAGAAAATGCAAAATCTATCGGTATAATAGTAGGAACCAGCGAAGGCGGTCTTGGCTCAACCTATGACTTTGCTGAACTGATTTCTGAAAACGGAAACGCAAAGGGAAGCGCATTCAAGTTCCCGCACACAGTTTACAATGCAGCCGGCGGCTACCTTTCAATCTGCTCTGGAATCAAGGGATATGGTGTCACCGTTACAACCGGGCCAATCTCTGGTCTCCAGTCAATCGGCTATGCGGTCAACGTGATGAAGGACGGACAGGAAACTGCAATGCTCGCAACAGGCTGTGACGAAAACATCCCGATAATCACCGAGTTTGCCGAAAAGCTTGGACTCAGAAACGGAAAATTCACAATCAGCGACGCAAGTACTTCAATCCTTTTGGAAACTGAGGATACTGCAAAAGCCCGCGGTGCAAAAAT
>JAFOTA010000166.1 GCA_017421145.1 Treponema sp. | reverse complement strand
TTTGCTTTCCCTTATCCCGATGATTTTGTCCTGACTTTTTATGACGTACTGACCGGATGAATTCCTGTACTCAATATAACTCCCGGCTTCGAAAAATTCGCGTATGGCGGTTGTCTCATCAGTGCCCAAGCTTTGCCCGGAAGCAAAAAAAACGCTTGAAATCAATGCGGCTGCTGCAAGAATCTTTTTGATCATAAACTTCTCCTTTTCAGTGTATTTTATCTTAAAAAAAGACGAGCGTCTATAAATCGGTTTTGCCCTGGTTTTCATGCCGCAGCCCTGTGTAAAACTCCATGAGTGTTGAATTTTTTGTCCTTAACGTGTAATATTATAGAATATTTTTACTAAGGTGTGGATATGGAAATTTCTAAATACGAGCTGGAAGAATGTACCGCCAGCATCAATAACTGCCGCAGGGAAGTGGCCAAGCGTCTTGTAGGCCAGAAAGAAGTCATAGATGGAATCCTTACCGCCATGATCGGTGGGGGACATATTTTGCTTGAAGGTGTGCCGGGTCTTGCCAAGACTCTCGCTGTCCGCACTTTTGCAGAAATTTCGGGGCTTGAGTTCAAGAGAATACAGTTCACCCCAGACCTTCTCCCTGCTGATGTTACGGGAACCCTCATCTATCAGCAGGCACTTGCAAAATTCGCAGTACGCCGTGGTCCGGTATTTTCAAACATCGTTCTTGCGGATGAAATCAACCGTGCGCCGGCAAAAGTCCAGTCCGCCCTTCTTGAAGCCATGGCCGAGCATCAGGTGACGATCGGAGAAACTTCATACCATCTCCCGGAACCGTTTTTCGTGCTTGCAACGCAGAACCCGATTGAGCAGGAAGGAACATACAATCTGCCGGAAGCAGAGCAGGACCGCTTTTTGATGAAGCTTCTCGTTACATATCCTACGCCGGAAGAGGAAATCCAGATCGTAAAGTCAAACGGAAATGCAATCAGCCAGCCCGTGCAGAACGTTTTCAACATCGACCAGCTCAACAAGTGCAAGAATGCAGTCGAGGCAATCACAGCAGATGACAAAATCATCAATTATATAGTGTCCATCGTGAACGTCACGCGGCCTGATCCTGCCAAAAACGAACGCCGTGCATCTGGTCAGAAAAAGAACGACGTTCTCCATTATATTTCTTACGGAGCTTCCCCGCGTGCAGGAATCGCGCTTTTGCAGTGCGCAAAGGTTGCCGCTCTTTTCAACGGACGCAGCTTTGTTCTCCCGGAAGACGTGCAGTCAGTGGCAAAACCTGTTCTCCGTCACCGTCTGGTATTGAACTACGAAGCTTCGGCAGATTCCGTTTCAACCGACGAGTTGATTTCCAAGATTATCGAGATTATGCCACTCCCTTAATCCAGAGGCTTGGCAATTATGGATAGGTCATCTTTAGCAAAAAAAGCGACTCTTCTCCACCTCAATTCACTCGCTCTTGCTGACGGCATGAGAAACGGTTCATTCCGTTCTTTGTACAAAGGCCGTGGTATTGATTTCAGCGGTGTGCGTGAATATATGGACGGAGATGATGTCAGGACTATAGACTGGAACGTTACAGCCAGAATGTGCCGTCCCTTCGTAAAACAGTACGACGAGGAACGTGATCTCAACGTAATGGTCGTAATCGATGCGTCTGCTTCAATGAAATCAGGTTCAGGAAGAAAGTCCCGCCTTGAGATTGCCGCAGAGTGTGCATCCCTTTTGACTCTTGCATCATTCCACAATGCTTCTCCGATCGGTGCGGTGATTTATGACGGTAAAATCCGCTTCAACTGCTCTCCGGCTCCCGGACATGATCAGGTGATGCTCCTTCTTTCCGAATTCGAAAAAGTCGATGATTACGGAACGGGCGGTTCATCATTGGAATCTGCTTTGCTAGGCTGCCAGCGTCTTTTGAAAAAACGCACGCTTATTATGGTGTTTTCTGATTTCCGCACTACATCATGGGGACAGGCATTCGGTTATCTTTGCCAGAGAAATGATGTCGTTGCAGTGAAAATTGCAGACGGCATGGATGAACATCTCCCGGAAGTAGGGTCAATCCCGTTTGCGGATACAGAAACCGGTGCGCGCATGGTTTTGCCGACGTCATCATCAGCATTCCGCAGAAAGTGGAGGGAAGCGAACGAAACACGCATGACGCAGTGGGATCATGAGTGCCGCCGCCGTGGTGGTATTCCGTTTGTGCTCAACACAAATTCGGACTGCCTCAAAGAGTTGACCAGATTTTTCTCAACAAGGGACAGACAGGGTATATGAAAAAGCTAATTCTGATTCCGCTGATTTTTATAACGGTTTTTCTGTCTGCTTTTGCGGATTCCAAAAACAAAGGCTCGGATGATTTTGTACAGCAGATTGTTTTGCCGTCGGAAGTTTATGTAGGCGATGAAGTACAGCTGAACTACACTTTCAACAGCGGCGTTGATTTTTTTACCCTTGCCTCTTCCAAGCATATTGACGGTGACACGCTTTATCTGAATCCGGCGTTGAAACCTTTTGCCGACAGCGACGAGCGTTATACCGTAAATGAAGTTTCGCTCCACAGGAACGGAATGAGCTATACCCTTCTTATAAAATTCATTCCGTGGGTAACCGGGGAGCTTACGATTCCTGAATTCAATTTGAGCGCATGCTGCCTTGGTAAAGATGCCGTCATAGTGCAAAAAGAAGCTGCTGAAGATTCTGAATCCGAAGGTTTTGAAGAACAGGTCGATACCATGGCGATAGATTCAGGAATAAATCCGGCTCCATATAAAATAAAGCTCAAGCCGGTCAACATAATTTCGCTTTCTGAAAAGCTTGGTGCCGTAAGCCTGCGTCCGCCTGTTTCCCCGATTCTTCTTCCGGGAACGAACTACATAATCTGGACTTTGATCGTGGTCGGCGTGATACTTTTGTTCGGAATCTGCTTTGTTCTTGCAAAAATCCGTTCAATTCAGGAATTCTGGTACAATCTCCGTGAGCGTCTGGGGCTTATAAAAGTATCCAAGATGACAAGGCGCAAGCTCAAGAAGCTTTCGGTGAAAAAATGCTCCGATGCTGAATATGCGGCAGAATGGCAGCAGCTCATGAGGACTTACCTTGATTCAAGGTTCGGAGTTCCGTTCAGCTCGGTAACCACCAAAAGGATTTCTTCCGTTATTTTCAACGTGACCGGCGGCATGCTTTCCGAACTTCAGGAAGATGCGGTTTTGACGATAGTGTCTTTGTTTACCAGAACTGATTATATCATTTTTGCGCAGAACTCAATCGATTCAAAGCAGCTGCCTGTTGAAATACATGAAGCGGCATTCAATGAAGGTGAGCGCGGCGGTATAGTCGAGAGTACGGTCAAGGCAATTGAAGGTCTTGAAAAAGTAGAAGAAGAAAAAGAAGAGGTGGAGGCATGATGGAATTTGAAAATCCTGCGGCATTCTTTTGGCTTTTAGTCGTTCCTCTGTATTTTTTCCTGCGCTACATAAAAGTTTTCCGCCCGATAACTTTTCCGCTCACTCTCGGGGACTGGCACGGAAAGCCTTTCAACTGGAACGGTTCTGCCCACAAATTTTTTTCTATAGTTGCATCCGTGTTCGGTTCGATCGGTTTTATCTGCCTTGTGATTGCATACGCGAATCCTGTGGTGCATCATCAGGAAAAAGTATATTCTTCACGCGGTTCCGACATTCTCTATGTTCTGGATACAAGCCCGTCTATGGCTGCACAGGACATGGGGGAGCTTACGAGGATGGAAGCCGCAAAACAGGCTATAAAAACCCTCCTGACAGAAAACACCGGTGATTCAGTCGGACTTGTGGAGATGGCAAAAGAAACAGCCGTTGTCGTTCCGCCGACTTTGGACAGGGATCTTTTTTTGAAAAAGCTCGATGATATAGTTGTCGGTGAAATGGGAGACGGGACTGCAATCGGAAACGGACTTGTCTGCGCCATCATGCATCTTGAATCTTCACGCTCGGCAAAAAAAAGCATCGTGCTGATTACCGACGGCGAAAACAATTCAGGAACCGTGGAACCAAAAACAGCCGCACGTCTTGCGCATGTAAAAAACATTTCGCTCTACATACTTGGAATCGGAACCAAGGGAACTGTTCTCCTTGAATATGTGGATCCTTATACGAACCGCGCTTATTCAGGCTGGATGACTTCTGACTACGACTCAGCCGTAATGGCAAGCATCGCCGCAGAGGGTGAAGGAAAATTCTACGAGGTCGATTCATTGGGTGTCCTTGCTCAAGTTTTGGATTCGGTTGAAAGAAACGAAAGCATGGTACAGACTTATCATATACGCAACAACGACAAAAGGTTTTTCAGATTTTTCATTTTTATAGGTGCCGCCCTGCTTTTCCTCTCCGTGTTCCTCCGCCGTTTTGCACTTAGGGAGATTTTATGAATTTTTCGATTGCACATCCTAAATGCCTTTACGCACTGCTGCTTTTGATTCCCTATGTCGCCTACATGATGAGCCGCTATGCAAAGATAGTAAAAACTTTGGGAAAAGAAAAAGCACTGAATAAAAATTTTTCCGTGCTTACAAGATACAGGTCGTCATTTTTGCTCAGGACTTTTTTGCGTGTCGCCGCATGGATTATGATTGTCTGTGCCATGTCCGGGATTTCATGGGGAACAAGTTTCGTACCGGTTCAAAAAAGCGGACGCGCCGTTTCCATGGTCTTTGACATTTCCTACAGCATGGAGGCGGAAGACGGACCCGGAGGAATAACAAGGCGTGAGGCTGCATCTTCATATGCACGTATGCTTCTTGACAGCATAGGAAATACATCTGTTTCCGTAGTGCTTGCAAAGGGAGACGGTGTCGTTGCGGTTCCTCAGACAGAAGATAAGGAAGCGGTGCTTTCTATTTTGGAATCACTTTCACCGCGCCTCATGACATCAAAGGGCACCAGCCTTGGAAAAGGAATTGAAGCGGCTATATCTGCATTTCCGTCACAATCATCTCAGGCATCTTTTATCTGGGTGTTCACCGACGGAGAAGAAACTGATTCATCGCTTGCAAGCTCTCTCATGTCTGCCGTGAAATTCGGTATTCCGGTTGTCATAATCGGATTCGGATCTGACCGTGAAACGACCGTTCTTGCCGGAGATATGGAAACTGAAATCAAAACGGCACTGCGCGCTGAAAACGTTCTTGCCGCAATCGAAAGCGTGAAGAAAAAGACACTTACACAAAGCGGAAGCCGACTCATGCCGGAACTTGCTTTTGTGGATTCTTCCGAAACTGGTTCTGCCACGAAGATTCTTGCAAGCCTTAAAAAGAATCTTGACGGAACTCCTATATCACTGAGCGAAGAATATGATGATGAAGCGACCGTGGTTTATGAGCTTCAGAGCGTGGACAGGCACAATCTGTTCATCCTTCTTGCTCTTGTGTTCATAGTGCTGTCGTTTATTTTCGGAGAGCTGAACATTTCCATGTACCGTTCCGTCATCAACAAGGTCAAGGCAGCCGCAGCAGCTTCATCCATGATTTTTCTGTTCACCGGCTGTTCTCCGCAGACCATGCATGACGGAATCAAAATCCTTGAAGGACACATGGAATGGAACCGTGAGAATTATCAGAAAGCGGTCGGAAATTTTTTGGAAGTCGAAGAAGCATCTGAAAACCGCGGTGACGTTTCGATACAGCAGTATGCGCTTTACGGACTTGCAACTTCATATCTCATGCAGAACGAAAACAGCTTTGCAAAAAAACGCTATGAAGAAATAAATCCTGATGCTCCTGACAACATAAAATTTTCCGTGCTTTACAACATGGGAATCCTTGCGCACAGAAACGGTGACTACAAAGGTGCCGTGGATTATTTCAAGCAGGCTCTTCTTGTAAAAAGTTCCGACGTGAATGCGAAAATAAATCTGGAGCTTTCATTAAAGGAATATGAATCACATTCTGGAAGCCAGAATCAGGATATGAGTCAGGAAAATCAGAATACCGACAATTCATCGGTAATGGAAAATGCATTTTATTCTAGAATACGGGAGAATGAACAAAACCAATGGAAAAATCAGCAGCAAAAAAGCGAAGGCTCTGCATTGGATTATTAGCCTTTGCATTGTTGGAACTTGCTTCGGTTCTCGTGCCTCATAAAGCTTTCGGAGCAGTTTCATGGCAATATCTCCAGAGCCTCAAATTAAGAAAGACCGAAAAATATTTTTTCACTGCAACGGACTGTTCGTTTGCGGTCAACATTGAAAACGTTTCTCCCGACAAAATATCTGCGGCAATAAATGATCTTCCGCAAGGTGCAAGTTTCGTTTCGCTCAGAAAAGAAAATTACATTCCGACCAACGGCACTTCCGAATCTTACGGCACAAGATTGATCATGACCTTCAGATTCAACGAGCCTGGGTCATATCAGTTCCGCGCGGTTGATGTCCAGGTGGATACTTGGTGGGCGCACATTCCGTTTGAGTCCGTGTATGTCTATGAAAATCCGAGCATAGTACGGCCAAGGATTTCCGTTACGTTCGGTGATTCTCGCTATTCAACCACGGCACGCACTTTGGAAATGTCGGCAGGCCAGCATCTTACGTTTACTTTGAACATCCGCTATGCAACCCAGGTTTATGATTTGTCATGGACTATTCCCGAAAACTCTTTGTTCATGGAAACCGAAAGCTACGATATAACCAGGCAGAACATAAACAGCGAGGAGTTCAATCCGAATACGCTTCCCGTCGCTTCTTTTGATTGGCAGCCTCTTGTCGAAGGTGAATACAAGTTCCCTGAATTTTCCATGACCGCAATGTCGTTGGGCGGAATACGGTATGACGTTACGGTTCCTTCATACACGATAAAAGTAGGTCCTCCGTTGAACCGCCGTGAATATGACGATGACGATGAACCTGAAATCTATAAAAATGCATTTTCTGATTATGCCGCTTCTGATACCGGTACCAAGACTGTCTACAAAGAGATTGACAGCATTGAAGAGCTTCTGGAGCTTCATAAAACAGAACGCCATTCAATTCCGTTTTTCTCAGACGCAAGAAATCAGCGCAGGCAGATTGAACGTGAGTCCGGCTTGAATTCAGCGAGCTGGGAACCGAGCATCCCTCTTATGATAGTGATTCTTTCGGTTGCAGCCGTTCTGATCATCCTTACCGTGCTTTTGTTCGTTTTCAAAAAAATACGTTCTGCAGCAGTTTCCCTTGCACTGGCCGTCAGCTTCCTTGCAATCGGTATTTTTTACACGCACTGGACGATGAAAAAAATTGCGCTCTACACAGGCGGAGAGATTGCCCAGATTCCTGAAGTCGGTTCGGGGGCTGGCGTTTACCTTTCCAAAGGCTCGGTGGTTGATATCCAGAAAAAAACGGACGAATGGTCATACATCCGGTGCAACGATACTTATGGATGGGTGCTGAACGAAACCCTTCTGTTCATTGAATGAGGCAGCCATGGATTTCGGTGATATTTTGTCGCAGTGGGATTCCATGCCGAAAGGAAATGTCAAAAATTCCAAAGGACAGCAGAAATCCGCAAAAAAAGCAAACGCACGTTCTTATGAAAAGCAGATGGAAGCTGACAACCAGAAACGCATGAACCCAATGGAAATCTGGTTGAATCAGCACGGAGTCGTTGATAAGGACAAGATTGCCGACGAAGCAAAAAACGAGCAGAAATTTCATGACAGGGAATTCCTCAAGCACATGGCTCCCGATGCAACGATAGATTTGCACGGCCTGACAAGGGATGAAGCATGGAGCCGCCTTGAAAGTTTCGTTTCGGAAAGCGTGCGGCGCGGATTCAGAAAAATAATGATAATCCACGGAAAAGGAAACCACAGCCATGGAAGCGACCCTGTTCTTGGTCCTATGGTTAGGCAGTTTATTGAACAAAATCAAAGGCTTGGAACTTCGGCTCATCCTGACAGAAACAACGGCGGAACCGGAGCTACTTGGGTATTAATAAAAAACCTTTAGAAGATCCATCCTGCCTGCCTGCTTCAGAGCTTCTATGACGAGAGGCTTGTTTCCCGGATGATTGAACTGCAGCAATGCCCTCTGCAATCTACGTTCACGTCCACCCCTTGCTACATATACAGGTTCAAGATGCCCGTCTTCAGTTTCGTTTGCAGGATTGAAACCAGTATAGTACATGCATGTTGCAAGGCTTCCCGGCGTAGGATAAAAATCCTGTACTTGATCTGGAACAAATCCTGTCTTTTTCAAATATAGCGCGACATCAATGGCTTCGTTCAATCCTGCTCCCGGATGACCTGCGATATAATAAGGAACCAGATATTGTTTTTTGCCAAGCTCCCTGTTTATCTTCTCATATTCTTTTGAAAACTCTTCGTATACTTTGTGGCTTGATTTTCTCATGAGCCTGAGGACTGAATCGCTCACATGTTCAGGCGCAACTTTCAGCTGTCCGCTTATATGATGCTCACAAAGCTCCCGGAAAAATGATTTGTCCTTGTCCATGACCAGATAATCAAAACGGATTCCTGATCTTATGAAAACTTTTTTCACTTTCGGAAGCTGACGCATTTTTTTCAGAAGCTCCACATAATCGCTGTGATCGACCACGACGTTCGGGCATGGATTTGTACCGAGACAGTCTTTGTTTTTGCATGCACCCCTTTGTTTTTGGTACGGACATGCATCTTTTCTGAAATTTGCAGTCGGACCTCCTACATCGTGTATGTATCCTTTGAAATCCGGTTCTTCGGTAATCTGCTTTGCTTCTGCAAGAAGACTTTCGTGGCTCCTTGTCTGTATTCGCCTTCCTTGATGAAAAGTGATTGCGCAAAACGAACATGCACCGTAGCATCCACGGCAGCTTGTAAGGCTGAATTTTACTTCGCTCAAAGCTGGTATGCCTGTCTTTCCGTTTTCTGCAGGAGCGTCATACATCGGGTGCCATTTTCTTGTGAACGGAAGGGAATAGATTTTATCGAACTCTTCGGTCGTAAGGGGCAGTGCGGCCGGATTTTGTATCACGAATCTTGAATCTGCTTTTTCGATTAGGACATGTGCATTCAAAGCATCGGTGTTCTGTTCTTGGATTATGTATGAACGTGCGAACAGCTCTTTGCTTTCAGCCGTGTTTTTGCTTACGTCCTGAAACGGAGGAAGCATAAGTGCTTTTGAGATCGGAACGTCACCACAGATAACCGGAACCGGTTTTAGTTTTTGCCCGGCTTTTTTTGGATTGTATTCATGCGGCGGTTCAGCTTTTCCTTCTTCATATGCCTTTACGTAGTCTGGAATTGCATCGACATATTCAGGCAGCTCAGATTCTTTTCCGGTAAACCAGCATGTGCCTTTTACGTCACGGATTTCCCTTGCAGAACAACCTGATTTCAATCTTCCGGCAATTTCAAGCAATGCATGTTCTCCCATGCCGTAAATCAGAAGGTCTGCTTTTGAATCCAGGAGGATTGAACGCTTTACCGTATTCGACCAATAGTCATAATGCGACGTGCGCCTTAGGCTTGCTTCAATTCCGCCGATTATGACGTTTACACCTTTGTAGGCTTCCCTGATTTTTGAAACGTATGCGATTATTGCCCTGTCAGGTCTGTGTCCTGCAACTCCTCCGTGTGAATAAACGTCTTCGGAGCGTGGTTTGTTGTTTGCGGTGTAATTGCTGACCATGGAATCCATAGCACCGCCGCTGACCAGAAAACCAAGCTTTGGACGGCCGAAAACCTTGAAGCTTTCAGCTGAATGCCAGTCTGGTTGTGCAAGTATTGCAACCGTGTATCCGTGGCTTTCCAACAAGCGTCCGAGAAGTGCCGCTGCAAAAGTCGCGTGATCAACATAGGCATCTGCGCTTACAAAGACAAAATCAACTTCGTCTATATTGCGCTCATCCAAATCCTGCCTGCAAACCGGTAAAAAATCTTTCGCCATATCCTCTTTTAATCAAATCATGTTCGGAAGCTTTATGCTCTTCTTTTTCAGATAGATGTATTTCAATGGATGAAGGTCAAGCGCATTAGGAGTCCAGCCGCCGACACATTCCGTATCGATCAAGTTAAGGCTCACCTGATGATAGATCGGGATGATGATTCCGTCCGACAAAAGTTTTTCTTCTGCACGCCCCAAAAGCTTGTAGCGTTCGACCGCATCATTTGTCTCTGCAGCCTGATTCAGAAGGTCATCGAAGATTTTGCTTGAATACCTGGATTCGTTGAGTGAAGAATGTCCGCGGAAAAGCTCAAGAAATGCCATTGGATCAGCATAGTCTCCTATCCATGAATAATAGAACAAATCTGCATTCCACTTGTCGATTTCCGTAGTGTATCTTTGTGCGCTTGTAGTCTGGACGATGAGCTTTACGCCGAGCGGCTTCCATGCTTTTTTGAGTATGTCCGCAAATTCAGTCATGTACGGACTGTCATTGAGCGCGATTACCAGAGGAATCTCATAATCCTGCGGTATGCCGTATTTTTCCCTTGCTTCTTTCATCAATAAAAGCGCGTCTTCTGAATCATAGTCTTCAAGACCCGGAACCGTAGGATAACCGGCCAAAGGGTAAACCAATGTGTCTGCCGGAATATTGTATCCGTCCCTGAGCTTGT
Organism: Treponema sp.; assembly: GCA_017421145.1. The sequence goes on along the minus strand of JAFOTA010000166.1, from coordinate 27 downwards.
CATAGGGGATTGCTTCAAGAAGTGCGT
>JAFOTA010000165.1 GCA_017421145.1 Treponema sp. | reverse complement strand
TTGCGAACATAAATCTGCGCAAGGCTTTTACCCATGCTGTTGACAGGGAAGCTCTTGTAAAGGAAATGGCTGACGGTTCTGCTGCGGCTTATGCGGCCATTCCACGCGGATTTGCATTCTCTTCTTCCGGCGAGGATTTTACGCCAAAGGGTGTCCCCTATCCTGACGAATGTTCATATAATCCGCAAAGGGCAGTGAGATATTTTGAGGCAGCCCAGCGTGAACTCGGTAAAAAGACGTTCAATCTGGAACTTCTGACGGCAAACGGAGAGCCACAGATTATCGCCTGTGAATCTATAAAGCGTCAGGTTGAATCTCTTTTGCCGGACGTGCATATTACGATAAAATCCGTTCCGAAAACCGAGCGCCGCAAAATCATGTCATCGGGAGATTTCCAGTTCGGCCTGAACAACTGGGGGCCTGATTATGCAGATCCAATGACGTATCTTGCAATGTGGGTTACGGGAAACGACAACAACCACGGAAACTATTTCAACCCGAACTACAACGCCCTGATTGCAAGCTGTACCGACGGAGAGCTTTGTACGAAGATTGCGGAAAGATGGTCTGCGTTAAAGGATGCGGAAAAAATAATACTTAGGGATGCCGTAATCATGCCGGTCTACCAGAAGTGCAATGCAAACCTGATAAGGAGCAACGTAAAGAACATCGCGTTCCATGCAGTTGCAATAAACCGTATATACAAGAGCACGACGAAATAAAGCCGCGTGATTTTGTGGAGGTGTAAACAAATGAATGAATCAGCCGCTTACAATACCAGCGAAAAGAAAAAATATTCTCATCTTGCCGTCCAGTTTTCAATCTATATTTTCTGCATATTGGTCGTGTCTTTTGTCCTTCAGAATTTTTTCATAGTTACGAAAGTAAAATCATCGTCCAAGACCGACTATTCTGATTTCAGCAAAAAAGTCATCGCCGAGGATGCAGGAAAAATTCAGAACTGGAACAACGTCCTTGTAAACGACCTGCGCATCTACACCGACAACGACGTAACGAAAGAGGGAAATACAAGCCAAATCATAAACTGGATCAAGACTCACGAAGACATACGCAATTCGCTTTTCAACTACATCATGTTCTGCACGCCTGACGGTGTCGGATACACGAGCGACGGAAAAGCGATAACTGTAATCTCAAAAGCCTTTTTCAGGTCGATCATGAATGACGGAAAAGATTTATATGTTTCAAACATCGATTTCCAGTCGGATGGTTCGGTATGCTATTACATCGCAAGGCCAGCCTATGACAGAAGCCACAGACTGATAGGAATTTTTGCCGGAGCCGTAAAGCTTGACGAGATTGAAAAAATGATTTCCGAACTTTCGATGGGTGAAAACGGAAAGGCAATTCTCGTAGGTTCAAACGGCGTATTGATTTCCCATATCCGCGGAATCGACAAGTACATGGATCTTTCATACAGCGACAAGGCAGGATACAAGGGTCTTGTTGAGATTGCAAAAAAAGCCTGTGCAGGTGAAAGCGGCGAAGGACACTACATCGATCCGAACGGCATAAAGACATTCGCTTCATATACTCCGGTCAAGGGAACTCCGTGGTCTGCAATCCTTACGATTCCCCAGTCACAGATTGAATCAGCCGGTGACTCGCTCAAGATTGCAATCGTGATAATCAGCATACTTGTGGGTGTAGTTGTATGTGCAGCATGTTCAATCATCTTGATTTTTGCGGTAAGGCCTTTGCGTGTCGTCCAGAATTCAATCCACCAGATTGCAAACGGTGATGCGGACCTTACCCAGCAGATTGCCGTCAAGAGCAAAAATGAAATCGGTGCGCTTTGCGATGGATTCAATGCGTTCATGAACAAGCTCCGTACCATTGTAAGCGGCGTAAAAGATTCTGAGACGATTCTCGGTAAAGTGAACGTCGGTCTCCAAAAGAGGATTGAGGAAAACGGAAATTCAATAGATGCAATCATCCAGGATTTGAGCGACATAGATTCACAGGTGCAGAATCAGGCGGCCGCGGTTTCAGAAACAGCAAGTGCAGTTGAAGAAATTTCCCAGAACATCGAATCGCTTGAACGGATGATTGAAGGTCAGTCCAGCGGTGTAACGGAAGCAAGTGCCGCAGTTGAAGAGATGATCGGAAACATAAGGAGCGTAAACACTACGGTCGGCCAGATGGCAGATTCTTTCGACAGTTTGACGCGCAATACCGAAGACGGAATCAAGAGGCAGAACGACGTAAACGAGCGGATTAAAATCATCGAGGAACAGTCCAAGACGCTTCAGGATGCAAACAAGACGATAAGCGACATTGCAAGCCAGACAAACCTTCTTGCCATGAACGCCGCAATTGAAGCCGCACATGCAGGAGATGCCGGACGAGGATTCAGCGTCGTTGCGGATGAAATCAGAAAGCTGTCGGAAACTTCAAGCACCCAGTCAAAGACGATAAGCGAGGAGCTTAAGAAAATAACCGCGTCCATAAACGATGTGGTCAATGCGTCAAAGGCTTCAAGCCAGTCCTTTGTCTCCGTGAACGATTCCATTTCAGAAACCCAGCAGCTCGTTTTACAGATAAAGTCTGCCATGGAAGAACAGCAGGAAGGTTCAAAGCAGATTGGAGACGCTCTCAAGCTCATGAACGACAACACGAGTGAAGTGCGCTCTGCATCGCATGAAATGGCGGAAGGAAACAAGGCAATCCTTAAGGAAGTCGATCAGCTCAGGGATACGACGGGCGTAATCCACAACAGCATGGACAAGATTTCATCCAGTGCCGGAAACATACGCGATTCAGGAAATTCGCTTGCCGAAATTGCAAACAGCGTAGAGTCAGCGGTCGGTCAGATAGGAAGCCAGATAGGTCTGTTTACCGTTTAAATTTCCGAAGCCCCTCCTTCACTTGAAACAAACTGTTGCGATGAAATGAGGGGATTCGGATGCCTTGAACCCAAGTCAAAAATCCATATTATACCCTTAAAAAACGCATTTTTTCCTTGCAAATAAAATTTTTATGTCTTAAAATTAACTTTATGAACGATAAGACTTTTAAGATTTCGATTTTTTCCAAGGTTGTACTTCTTCTTTTGGGTATTATTGTAACGGCAACGGTAATAATCGGTGTGGTCACGTATAATATTTCTTCCAAGGCATTGAAGAATTCTGTAAGTTTAAATCTTGATACAATTTCTGCTGATGTTGCCAACAATATTGTCAATTTGAACGAAAAGCATTTTTCTTTGATCGAAGGTCTTGCCAAGCTTGATGTCATCACCGATGAAAATGTTTCGCTTGCGGAAAAAAGTGCAGTGCTGACTTCCGTGCGTAAAAGACTCGGCGGGCGTTATGAGAACATTGCGTTTTATGATAAAGACGGAAATGCTATGCTGGCCGACGGTACTGTAAGAAATTTTGCCGGTGCAGTTTATCTTGAAGCTGCAATGAGAGGCGAACGTTTCATTTCGGAGCCTGCGTTCACGGCAGTCACAAACAGCGTCATGCAGAATTATTGCGTTCCAGTCTTTAATGACGACAACAAGCCGATCGGTGCGATTGTCCTTATCATGAGCGGAAATGCGGTTTTGGATATCGTAAAGGAAATCGACATGGGTGCCGGAATGCATCCTTCGGTAATCAGCCGTTCAAGCCGGTCTACGATTGCAAACCCGAATGAGAACACCGATGAAAATTCTACCGATGCGGAAATTGACGAAACCAAGGGACTCGGACTCATATTGAACCATGTTTTCGAGGGGCGTGAAGATCAGGAAGATTTTATTGATCCGACGCTTAACATGCACATGATCGTTTCATACAAAAAGATTCCGAATACCGAATGGACCATTTTTGCCGTAGTGCCTTATGATTTTTATTTTAGTTCGCTGAGCCACATGCAGCGCACAATTATATTCAT
>JAFOTA010000023.1 GCA_017421145.1 Treponema sp. | reverse complement strand
ATTTCGATAGGGTTTCCGATTAAAAACACGTGCGTGGAAATGTTTGCGCCTGCTTTTTTAATCTGCGCAAGGTATTCAAGGACTTCCTGATATTTAACGTCGTCGCCGTCAAGATAGACGATTATAAGGGAAGGAAGGGGCGTGCGCTTGGTAATCTGCCCGATGCTCGGAAGGCTGTAAACCACTTGGTATCCAGCCGCAGTAATGCTTTTGCCAATGGCAGAGACTATAAATCCACCGATCGATTCGCATATAAATAAAACCTTCTTTTCCATGGCATCCACCTTATCAAATATTTCCCTATGGAAAGTTACCCCTTGCACTAAGACTTTGTATGCACCAGATACAAGGACTATCCTGAGGATAAAAATAGCCGCTGCGTGCAATCCGTGAGGACTACAATACAGCTTGTTTTATTTAGGGGTTACTTGGCTTAATACTTCCTTGATTCCGTTAAAGTCCGCTCCTCTGGACAATCGTTTCACTTCGTTGAATTTTTCCTTAACTTCTTCAGGAAGGGTATATTTATCTACCTCTTCAATTATAGCATCAATTGCGCTAAAGTCAAATGATTCTGCAAATTCTTTGACGGCCGTCATTGCCTCGTTGAATTTTTCCACAGTGAGCATTTCGCCCTTTTCTGCGCTGTCTTCATCGAACAATGGCGCGAGCATCACGGAATATGAGCGGTAAAGCTTCAGAAGCTCCGGTGTCTTTGCGGCAATCACGACTCCGTTTTCTTCATCTCCGCAGCGTTCAAGATAGGCGGCCTTTTCTGACAGTTCCAATGCACCGATCAGCTTTGAAGAGCTTTTGAGCGAGTGGACCTGTATTGTATAGTTCCTGTAATCCTTGTAGCGCGAGTAGCTTTCGATGTCGTCCGCACGTTTTTTGATGGTGGAGTAGTATTCTTTGAGCGCAACCATGAGTATGTCGATCGATCCGCAGTTTTGTATGGCGGTCGGGACGCTTATTCCGTCGATTGCCTTGAGCTGTTCTTCTATTGATTTTTTCTTTTTTACCTGCTTTGTCCGGTCGTTCGGCAGGAACACTTTTTCAGGCGGAAGCATGCGTGCCAGCATAGTTTCAAGCAGCTTGGAATCCACGGGCTTTGAAAGATAGTCGGTGAAGCCTTCCCTTAGGTAATATTCCCTTGCTCCTGAAACGACGTTTGCGGTAAGTGCGACGCATGGTACTCCGCTGTTTTTGTTGTCCTCAAGGTTCTGCATGGCATGGAAAGCTTCGACTCCGCTCATTCCCGGCATACGGTGGTCGATGAAGATTGCGTCGTAGCGTTTTTTGCTCACAATCTCAAGCATTTCGTTTCCGCTGGTTGCCCAATCCACGTTGATTTCGGTCTCTTTCAAAAGTCCCTCAAATACGACTATGTTCATCTTGGTGTCGTCAACCACAAGGACGCATGCATCCGGGGCGCGGAAAGAAACCTGGTATTCCGTGTTGCTGTCCAGAAGCTTCGTGTAGCGGCTGTTGAAATTTCCGATTTTTTCCCACCAGACGACCTGCTGCGGAATCTTGAACGAAAATTCCGAACCCTTGCCGTATTCGCTGTAGATTTCAAGCTTGGAATTCATCATCTTCAGGAGCATGCTCACTATGTTCAGTCCGAGTCCTGAGCCTTCTATGGTCCTGTTGCGGTTTTCGTCAAGACGCTCGAATTCGTTGCACATGCGGTCTATGTCGCTTGCCTTGATTCCGATGCCGGTGTCTTTTACCGAAACGTTCAGCATTATCTGCCCGTTGTCGATTTTGTCGAATCCGATGGTCAGCGTGACGTTTCCTTTTTCCGTGAATTTGATTGCGTTGGTCACAAGGTTCACGATGCACTGCTTGAGCCTAAGTTCGTCCCCGAAAAGCTTGTGCGGAAGCTCCTCATCCACGTTTATGACCATGCTGAGGTTCTTGTCTTTCGCGCGCTGTGAACTCATGTTCATGATGTCGGCAATCGTTGAGGAAATGTCATATTCCGAAAGTATGATGTCCATCTTCCCGGATTCGATCTTTGAGAAATCAAGGATGTCGTTTATGATTTTAAGCAGCGTGTCACCGGAAAGCTTTATGTTGTTCGCTGATTCCTTTACCTGTGGGTCATCAGTTTCGCGGAGTATGATTTCATTGAGACCGAGGATTGAATTGATAGGCGTGCGGATTTCGTGTGACATGTGCGCCAGGAACATGGTTTTTGCTTCGCTTTTCGCTTTTTCGATTTCACGCACCTTGTCCATCTGCTCATCCTGTTTTTTAGCCGATTCGATGTGGTTCGACAGGCTGAATGATCCGATCATCATCGAAAGCATGCTGTAGATTATCGAAAGCCCCACGTCAAGGCAGAACGTATCGAAATCCTTGAGGAAAAACGAAACGGGGAAAATCGCCAGGGTGACGTACAGGTTCGTCAGCAGGTTCGTGCGCCATTTGTAGTCAATCACCCAGACCGGGAACAGCACCCTGAACAGAGCCAGCATTACGAATGGAATCTTCCGGCTGTAGGATACGTTCAGAAACACGCAGAGGGTTGCCAGAATGAAAAAAAGCAGGTACAGGAATGTCAGCGGATGCGAGTTGAATATCTTGCGCTTGGCAAAAAACAAGACCATCTCAAGGCCGATGAAGACGAAAGCGCAGGTACATGCAATGCGTATGGCCGTTATGTTCGTTTTTACGAGAGCCTTGAATCCGGGGAACGCAGTCAGTGCCGTTATGAGCAGCATTATCATGAACGAGAGCGAAGATAGGCTTATGAAAATCTTCTTGTTGAATTCGTTGATTTCAGTTTTTTTGCTGATAAAATAATTTTTTTCACTTTCGTTGTCGACCGATTTCATTATGTGCATTTTCAAATTGTGCCTGCCTTGAAAAATATTTCCGCTGTCATAAGAGCCAGTCCTGCAGTTTTGGTCAGACCGCCGCTTTCCTTTTTTTACTATAAAAATCCTGTTATATAACGATACCACGGAATTTTGATTTTTACAAATTCTTTGCGCAGGAAAAATGCCGGGGATTTTATGCCGTTATGTTTTGATTGAAAAAATATCTTTTTGGGGTATAATTGGAATCCTGTTGGAAGGGGATTTTATGAAAAAGTTTTTGAAAGCCGTTTTGATTCTTGTTTTCCTTGCGTTTTTCGGGGTTCTGGGGATCAATCTGTATGTGATAAATTATGCATCCCCGCATATCTACAAGGACGTTTCCGAACTGCCTGAAAAATATGTGGTCATAATTCCCGGAGCCGCGGTCTATAAGAATTCCGTCTCACATGTGGTGCGCGACAGGGTTGAGGCGGCCGTTTCATGCTACAATGCCGGGAAAGCTCATAAATACCTTGTTTCCGGCGATCATGGCACGAAAGAATATGATGAAGTGAACAAAATCAAGAATTTTATGATTCAGTCGTACAATGTCGATGAAAACCTGGTTTTCCTTGATCATGCGGGATTTTCCACATACGAGACCATGTACCGTGCGAGGGATGTTTTTTGCGTTGAGGGGGCCGTCGTTTCAACCCAGGAATTCCATCTGGCAAGGGCAGTGTACATAGGCAGAAAACTGGGGCTTGATGTTGTGGGGATTGAAGCTCCTGAAATCTACTCTTACCGGACTTCGCTCAAAGCATGGTGGGAAATCAGGGAGTGCCTTGCGCGCGTAAAGGCATTTTTTGAAGTGCTGTTCAATGTAAAGCCGAAATATCTTGGCGACCAGATTCCGATTACAGGGGATGCGAGCCTGACATGGAAATAAAGCGCATGGAACACCAGATATGCGCCATGTTTTTGTATAGTTTATTTCGGGGCTTGAAAAAATTTTCTTGAACCGGAGAAAATCTGTACCCATAGAACTGGATTTTTATGCTAAAATCCTATATAAAAAATTTAAAAAAAAATTTGTACCCCGGAATCTGTTGGAAAGTCCTAAAATCAGCAGTCCGGGCGGTTTCTGCCGTTTTTCGCGATATTGACTAAATACGCTATACCTAGTAGAATCACCATAGTTAAACGCTATATCTAGCGTGCAAGCCGTAATATATCCAAAAGCTTTTGTTTTTGGATTTTTTTATGGGTACTTGCAAACTCTACCATAGCAAGAAAGTAATTAAAAAATATAAGGGTGGCTGATCTTATGAAAATCATCAAACGAAGCGGCGCAGAGGTTAATTTTGACCGTGAGAAAATTGCCGCTGCAATCAGAAAAGCAAACGTACTCGTGGATGAAATCGACAGGCTCAATGAAAAGCAGATTTCTTCTATTGTTGATGATATAGAAATCCAGTGTCACAAAGAAGGACACGCGCTTAATGTCGAGGATATCCAGGATCTTGTAGAAACAGGCATAATGGCCAACGGCGCTCACAAGGTCGCAAAGCTTTATATCACTTACAGATTCCGCCACCAGCTTCTCCGCAAGCAGAATACCACTGACCAGCAGATTATGAGCCTGCTTGAGGAAAACAACGAGGAAGTAAAGCAGGAAAACTCAAATAAAAATCCGACCGTGGTTTCCGTCCAGCGTGATTATATGGCCGGGGAAGTCTCAAAGGACATCACACGCCGCTTTTTGCTCGACGAGGAGATTGCACGCGCGCATGACGAGGGGCTTATCCACTTCCATGATTCCGACTATTTTGCCCAGCACATGCACAACTGTGACCTTGTGAATCTTGAGGACATGCTCCAGAACGGAACCGTAATCAGCGGTACAAAAATAGACAGACCGCACTCATTTTCCACGGCATGTAACATCGCCACGCAGATTATCGCTCAGGTGGCCAGCTGTCAGTACGGCGGTCAGAGCATTTCTTTGGCTCACCTTGCACCTTTTGTCGATGTGAGCAGGAAGAAGATTCAGAAAGATGTCCGCGAAACCATGGAAACCCTTGGACTGGAAATCAACGAGGAGCAGTTCAACTATATGGTTGAAAGAAGGCTCCGCACTGAAATCACCAAGGGCGTACAGACCATCCAGTATCAGGTGATTACCCTTATGACAACGAATGGTCAGGCTCCGTTTGTGACTGTGTTCATGTATCTGAATGAAGCCAAGAATGAGCAGGAAAAAGCAGATCTTGCAATCATCATTGAGGAAGTGCTGAAGCAGAGGTACAAGGGCGTAAAAAATGAGCAGGGCGCATGGATCACGCCTGCATTCCCGAAGCTGATTTATGTCCTTGAACCAGATAATATAGAAGAAAACTCAAAATACTATTATCTGACCGAAATGGCCGCAAAGTGTACCGCTCGCCGCATGGTTCCGGATTACATCTCAGAAAAGATGATGCTCACCATGAAAGTCGATGAAAACGGAAACGGAAACTGCTATCCGTGCATGGGATGCCGTTCTTTCCTTACGACCTATGTTGACCCGGAGACTGGAAAGCCCAAGTATTACGGAAGATTCAACCAGGGCGTCGTTACTCTGAATCTTGTTGATGTGGCTTGCTCATCAGGCGGAAACGAGGAAAAATTCTGGGAGATTATGGATCAGCGTCTTGAACTTTGCCACCGTGCATTGCAGATACGCCACAAGAGGCTTCTCGGAACAAAATCTGATGCCGCACCAATCCTCTGGCAGAACGGAGCTTTGGCAAGGCTTAAGAAAGGCGAAACCATAGACAAGCTTTTGTACAACGGCTATTCGACCATCTCACTTGGATATGCCGGGCTTTGTGAGTGTACAAGATACATGACCGGAAACAGCCACACATCCGAGGAAGGAAAACCGTTCGCGCTGAAAGTCATGCACGCCTTGAACGATGCCTGCAAAAAATGGAAGGCCGAAGAGCATATCGATTATTCAGTGTACGGAACGCCTCTTGAAAGTACGACCTATAAATTCGCGAAGTGCCTTAAAAAGCGTTTCGGAATCATTCCGAACGTAACCGACAAAAATTATATCACCAACAGCTATCATGTGCACGTCACAGAAAAAATCGACGCGTTCACCAAGCTGACCTTTGAATCGGAGTTCCAGAAACTTTCTCCGGGCGGGGCAGTCTCTTATGTCGAAGTCCCGAACATGGAATCAAACCTGACTGCGGTCATGACTTTGCTCAGGCACATCTACAACCATATCATGTATGCCGAGCTGAACACAAAGAGCGACTTCTGCCAGAAATGCGGATATACCGGCGAAATAAGGATTGTCACGAATGACGACGGAAAGCTGATTTGGGAATGTCCGAACTGCGGAAACCGTGATCAGGCGACCATGAACGTGGCAAGAAGGACATGCGGCTATATCGGAACACAGTATTGGAACCAGGGACGCACACAGGAAATCAAGGAAAGGGTGTTGCACCTGTAGCATCTTTCAATCAAAAAAAAGCCGGCGGACACAAATAAAGTGACTGCCGGCTTTCTTATTTATTTTCCGCAAAAAATCATACGATAATCTACCTATGTATTATGGTGAAATAAAAAAGCTTGATATTGCCAACGGCGACGGAGTTCGGGTTTCTCTTTTTGTGTCAGGATGCAGGATCCACTGTCCCGGATGTTTCAATGCCATGACCTGGGATTTTTGTTACGGAAAGGAATTCGCCCAGGATACTGAAAAAGAAATAATCGAGGCTCTGGAAAAAGATTTTATCTCTGGGCTTACATTGCTCGGCGGCGAACCATTTGAACCTGAAAATCAAAAAGTCCTTGCACCATTTTTGAAAAAAGTGAAGGAGCTGTTTCCGAAAAAAAATATCTGGTGCTATTCAGGCTACATTTATGAAACCGAACTTCTTGCCGAAAACGGAAAAGCGCACACCGAAGTTACGGAAGAAATGCTTTCATATATCGACGTGCTTGTTGACGGGCCTTTTGTTGAGGAGCTGAAAGACATAACATTGGTTTTCCGGGGTTCTTCCAACCAGAGGATTTTGAAGCTTGCTGAATTGCGCAAGGAGTGATATGCATGCAGAAAATGTTTGTGGACACACGCGACTTGGACGAAGCATGCCGTAACCGTTTTTGTCTTTCCGAAGATATGATGATGGAAAATGCAGCGGCCGCTTTGGAAAAAAGTCTTTCCGGAAAAGAGGACATCATGATTATGTGCGGCGGTGGAAACAACGGCGGTGACGGTTATGCACTTGCACGCAAAATGATTTCAAGGGTCGTTTCGGTCGTTGTGGTCGCTTGTATGCCAGAAAAATCCGACATGTGCTGCCTTCAAAAAAAACGTGCGGAAAAATGCGGCATAACGATAGTCCCTCTTTCTGACGCTCAGGCTTTGATTGACGAAAACAATTTTGACGCAATAGTTGACTGCATCTTCGGAATCGGGTTCCATGGCAAAGTGCCCAAGGAGATTGCTTCACTCCTGAAAAAAGTCAATTCGCTGGACACGTACAGGCTTTCTTGCGACATTCCATCCGGGCTTGATAAATTTGGAAATATCAGCGGCGAATGTTTTCATGCTGATGAAACCGTAACGATGGGTGCTTTGAAAGTCGCTCTGTTTTCAGATTATGCGAAAGATGTGTGCGGAAAAATAGTCTGCGCGGATTTGGGGTTTGACAGGGAGATTTATGAAAACTCATTGCAGGATAGGAAAGCCGCTAAATATTATCTTCTTGATGAATCCGACTGCAAATATCCGGAGCGTAAAAAAAAGAACGTGCACAAAGGGAATTTCGGACATGCGGTTTTCATCGGCGGAGAAAAAATCGGTGCGGCGGTTCTTGCTTCATGCGCTGCCCTGAAATTCGGTGCAGGACTTGTGACACTTGTTGATTTTAAAAATCAGCGTACATCGGGTGAAAAAATCCTGCTTGATGAAAACGGGCTTCCTGGTGAATCGATCATTCCGTATGAGATTATGTGCGGAAAAGATTTTCCTGAAAAAACAACGGCGGTTGCAATCGGAATGGGCTTGGGACAAAAGGGCAGCATCCGCAAATTCGAAAAATTCAATGTTGAGTATATCGGGATTCCTGTTGTCTTTGATGCCGATATTTTTTACCGCGACAACATCTGGGAGATTTTGATGCTCAGAAGCAAAGCTATGGCACCGACCGTCCTGACTCCGCATCCGAAAGAATTTGCAGCCCTGCTCAGCAATTGCTTTCTCGGCACTTTTCCTGTAGAAAAAGTCGTCAAAAACAGAATCGAACTGGCAAAAAAATTTACAGACGCATACCCTGGTGTTGTCCTTTTGCTTAAAGGCTCCAACGTTTTGATTGCGAAAAGCGGATTATACAGTGAATTGTATTTTAATCCTTGCGGAACTCCTTCACTTGCAAAAGCCGGTAGCGGTGATGTTCTTACAGGCCTTGTCACTGCACTGCTTGCCCAAGGTTATTCTCCTGTTGATGCAGCGATATCAGCGTCGCTTGCACATGCGCTTTCATCACAGAAAATCAGCCCCGATTTTTCGCTTACGCCTTTTGAGCTTATAAAAAAAATCTGACAAAAAAAGGGAGCCGCCTGACCGACGGTTCCCAAAAAGGAGGATTTTATGAAAAAGCTTTGAACTGTTCTTCTACTCTGCCGCCTTGACGAAAATCTTGTCCGCCTGTTTTGTTTTTGTGGTTCCGTCAAGCACTGAAAGCATGACCCATGAGCCTTCCTTTACGTCTGAAAGTTTCAGCTCTTCCATCATCTGTCCCGGACCGAATCCTGGTTTTCCGTGATTCATGTTCGGACCTTTTCCCCTGCCGCCGAAATTTGCCCTTGGATTTGTTCCGTCTGATTTTGCTTCACTGGATTTTGCATCGTCCGTTTTTGCGTCCTCAGATTTTTTGTCCGTTGATTTTGACTCATCTGGTTTCGGTAAATCTGGCTTGGCATTTTCGGTTTTTGATTCCGGTGTTTTCATGCTCAAGATTTTCGTAAAGCCTGTCACCGCATATTCCGTAACGTTTCCGTCAACGTCCGCGATTTTGATTTTGTTGTTTTTTGCGTCAACTGATTTCACCTGACCGATGACAGCGTTTTCATCGGCTTTCATCTGCCTTGGCAAACGGTTTGTGTTTTCACCTTCCTGATTTTGTCCGCCGTTTCTCTGGTGCGTCCTGCTGATTTCCGGCCTGCTTTTTTCACCGGAATTTTTGTTGTCGCTTGCGAATGCTCCTGCAGAAACGATTGCCGAAAGCAAAATTGCCGCCGTAGTTACCTGTGTGATTTTCTTCATAAACTTAAGTCTCCTTGGGTTTCCCCGTTTGTTTGGTCAGCCTTTTCCCCTGCTGACAATACCGAATATACAACATCGGAAGGCGCAAATCTTTAAATGCAGATAAGAGAAAAATAAGAAGGCTCTTATTTTACAAGGAATCCCGGTGACAAGTGATTTCAATGGGTTAAATGCTTTTTTTACCATTAGATGTAAAAAATGTGGGAACGGGAATAAAAGCAAGCGGCATGGAGACACTTTGAAGGCGGGGAACAAATCTTAGGATTTAATTACAATCGCCTTCAACTCGTGGCTCCAGGACGTGCTTTTATGGTAGTGGACACATTTTTTATATAAATGATATATTTAACCCATGAAACACAATATGCAGATTTTACAGGAGACAGCGGCAAAATTTGGTCCGCTTTGCGTTGGTCTGGACACTGATCCTTCATATATTCCTCAGAGTGTCCTGGCGAAATTTGATTCTCCGGCTCAGGCTGTGCTTGCGTATAATAAAGAAATCATAAGAAGGGTAAAGGCTGACGGATCGGCCTGCTGCTTTAAGGTTCAGGAAGCTTATTATGAAGCCATGGGACTTGAAGGCATGAAAGTATATGCAGAAACTTTGAAAGCGGTCAAGGATTCTGGTCTTGTCTGCATCAGTGATATAAAGCGTGGTGATATTGCGGCTACGGCAGGTGCTTATGCAAAGGCTCATTTTACTGGTGATTTTGAAACGGATATAATAACGGTAAATCCATACATGGGCTTCGACACGCTCAAGCCTTTCACAGAATATTGCAGGAGCGCTGGAAAAGGTATTTTTGTTTTGCTCAGGACAAGCAATCCCGGCATGGTTGACATTGAGCAGCAGGAACTGAAAAACGGCGGACGTGTTCTGGACAGGGTTGGCGGAGAACTGGAGCGGATAAAAAATGAATACGCTTCGATTTTTGAAAACCAAACATGTAGTCCTGTCGGTGCCGTGGTTGGATGCACAGAGGAAAGCGACGCACAGATT
>JAFOTA010000164.1 GCA_017421145.1 Treponema sp. | reverse complement strand
ATGGGCAACAACCCAATGGTAGGTTGTACCGTTGCATGTGCTGTAGCCGTAGCTGGTTCATTCTAATTTAACGCGAGTTTTTACGTTTTTTGCGTAGCAAAAATGCGAGCCTTCGCGAGCAAGTAAAAACTCGTTAGCAAGCGCAGCTTGCGACGTGGGCAAGTGAAAACTCGTAAGCAAGACGCAAGTCTTGCGTCTTGCGTCTTGTGACTAGACTTTAAACTCATCAATCCTTTGTGATATATTTTTGACCGCATTGGTCATTTCCACGACAAATTGATTCAGGTTCATAGTAGCCTGCTGGGTTGATTTCGTAGTGGAGACAATTGAATTGAAATTGCTGGACATGTTTTCGGAAGATTCCTTCAGCCTTGAAATCGATTCGAGTATTTCTTGTGTTCCGGCTTCTATTTCCCTGCTTGAATTCTGAACGTCATTCGTAGTGCTGTTCATCGTGCTCAATGTCTGCAATATTTCTTTTGAACCCTGTGTCTGTTCTTCCATGGCGTTTTTGATTGAATCTACAAGACTTGAAGTGTTCTTTGTTTTTTCTGAAACTTTTTCAAACGAAAGCTTGCTTGCATTTGCGCTCTCAACGACCTTGTTGATGTTGTCGGCGATGGTCTTGAGGTTTTCGCTGATGCTTTTTGACTGCGTGGCGCTTGTATCCGCAAGTTTCCTGATTTCTTCCGCAACGACAGCAAATCCTTTTCCTGCCTCTCCTGCATGCGCTGACTCAATCATGGCATTCATGGAAAGAAGGTTTGTCTGCTGTGAAATGTCCGAAATGACTTTGTTCGTATCCTGAAGCGATTTGCTCTGTGAAAGCACGACTTCAAGAAGCTCGTTCACAATCTTGTTTTTGTTGATTCCGTCTATCGTCGCTTTGTTGAGGTCATCGAATTCCGCCGACATTTTTTCCACGGAAGATGAAACTGAATTGATGTTTCCGATCATCTGCTCAATGCTTGCACCGGCCTCTGAAATGGAGCTTGTCTGAGATTGGATCATTTCGTTGAATTTCTTGATGTTCTGTGAAATTTCCGTAACTGAATTGCTTGTGTTCAGAACGTCGTTGTCCTCTTTGCTCAAAGTCTGCGTGGCCTGATCGATCTGAACTGAAATATTGTCTATATGCCTACGGCTGTTTTCAAGCTCTTCTTTCACTTTGTTGAACGTGTTTTTCAGGTTCTGGTTTGCTTCGCCTATGTTTTTTACCGTGCGGTGAACGGTGTCCACGAAGCAGTTGACCGACTCCTTTACATGCGAGATTTCGTTGTTGTGGTGTATCGTAAGACGCTTGGTTAAATCTTTGTCACCGGTGTTCAGGTTGTCTATGTTCTTTTTTATTGAATCGAATTTTCCTATGATGTTTTTGATTATTGCAAGTATGCACGTAACGAGCAGGGTAGCGACGATCAGTCCCCCGATGATGGAATTTCTCCTCAGATCCTTGATTATTTCACCCAGCTCGCTTGATTTTATGGAAGCCACTGCAGTCCATTTTTTGTTTGCAAGCGAAAACTCTTTTGTAAAAAAAGCCAGATCCGATTTGTTTTCTGAGTTGAGTACGTCATCACCGGCCCTTATTCCGCCTGCATCATCATAGATTGAAATCTTTCCGGTCTTGTAGAATTGCTTTGCAAGCTTCGTTATAGGCTCAAGATCAAGGAAGCCGACCATTCCGCCGTGGACATGGTTTCCGTTCATTGCGTCCGTAAAATCAGACCTTACGAAAAGAGGCATGTTGAACCCGCCTGCGTTTGACTGCCTCGGGGATTCAAGCCACACCTCCACATCCGATGCTTTGTGCTGCAGCCAGTATTCTTTTTCAAGAATTCCCACGACGGAGATTCCGCCTTTCGTGTTGTATGTTTCAGGTCCTCCGTCTTTTGCTCCCGTTGCATCATCCCAGAAGACCATGACATATTCAAATGAATCAGGCTTAAGCTTTATTTTGATTGAATCCTTTATGCGTTCCCTGCTGTCGGTCGGATCAACTACTGCCCTCTGGAAAACTTTCAGAAGATGCACCTGATCGTCAAACCACATTTCCGCATTTTCCACGGATTGTTCCAGTATGTTTTCGATTGATTCAGTGTATACTTTTTCGACAGGCTTTTTTGCTAATTCAGTCGTGACAATCAAAAATAAAGCAATCAGTGCAATTATGCTGTTGAATGTGATAAAACCGTATTTAACCTGTAGTTTTTCGTTTCGTTTTTGCTTGCCATTGCCTGATAAATTTTCCATTCTCCAATCTCCCTTTTTGTATGAACGTAATTTTTTTCTAAACATACATTATATCATGAAATGTTAGAAAAGCAACATCGGATAATTGGAAAATGGAGCTTGTCAGGAAGTCTGCTTAGAATTCTTCTTTCTGATTTTCTGAAGAATCTGCGGATCTCTTTGAAACGACATGGAGCCTTGCTTTTTCTTCGCGCTTTGATGCAACAAGGCGGCTTTCACCTTTGCGGCGGTAAATCTTTTTGCCTGAAGACTTTGATTCTGATGACGGCTTTTCGTATTCACCGCCCTGGGCATATTTTGCTTCCCTTGCCGCTTTCTTTTCTGCCTTGATCTTTGCCCTTTCTTTCTGTTCCTTGTCGATGAAGCTGAGCGAACTGTCAAGTCCCCTCAAAAAATCCTGCATTGCATCTGCAAAGACCACGATTGCGCGCCTTTCTCCTTCGCCCTGTTCAGCCGGCTTGCTTTCTACAATCTGGAGAAACACGTCCTTGTTGCGGTTTTCCTTTACGTTGAAAAAATACGACCTGTTGTCCAGGCTTACGTGAGTGGTGTAGAGTTCGCCCCTGATTTTCGTAGGCTCCTTGCGCTCTTCTGAATTGTCATCGTAAAATCCCATACTGTCCTTCCTTAAAAATGTTAAAATTGGATTGAAAATTTCTGAATGATAGGCTTGAAATTCCTACCAGCTTATTCAGTCTTGTAAAATATGACCCCGACGGTCCCGATCTGCGGACATAATACATTTTTTAATATTTAAAATCAAGAGGATTTTTTAATGCTTTTCTAATAATCAGCCGTTCCCTAAATCCTGTTGCGTATTGCAAGTGATTTTTTGTATGCCTCGTTCATGCTTGTCTTGAAAAGGACAGGCGTAAGCACGAAGATTTTTTTTATGCCTTTTTTTCCGCCCCTTGCTTTCCATGCTTTTTCAATTCTGCCCCAGAAATCAGAAAGACGCGGTATGAAATTCAATGTAAGCGAAATCATGTCGGAAATGCGCGTGCTTTTGTTCCTTGTGATTTTTCTTTCTATCTGATTGAATCCCCTCGTGAACTCAACGGATGTGGTCGTCCTGAAAAACAATGAAGTGATTTCAAGCGAAAGAAGGAAGTGAATCATCATGGAAACATAGCTTTGTCGCGGAATGAATATGCACGGGAAAAAATCTTTTTTGTCTTCAAGCTCCGAAAGATTGGATATGACCGATGCCGAATACATGAGAACCGCATAGATCAGCGCTGGCTTCAAATCCGAGATAAGCTCAGGCATCCTGATTTTTATTGTCGTGAATGAAAAAATCAGCAGTGCGGAAATTATGCAGATCGACGGAATCAGCGGGCAGTAAAATGCTGCTATTGAGAGAATCAGCATAAGGATTATTTTTATTGCCGGGGGCATTTTGTGCATGAAAGATTTTCCCGGCTTATAATGAAAAAAAGTCTGTCCTTCCATTTTTCTACCAAACCAGATCAGAGAGGCGTTCATATTTTGCAAGCGGATTTTTTATGCTCCACTTTGTAAGGTCTGTTTTAAGAGCATCTTCAGGGCGGCCGTCAAAAACGATTTTTCCTTTTTCCATGATGATGAAATGGCTGCAAAGACCCAGGCATTTTTCAAGCTCATGCGTGAGAAGGATTATCGTCTTTCCTTTTTCATGCAGATCTTTCAAGAGCGAATTCACGTCAAGGACTCCGGAATAGTCAAGGTTTGCATAAGGCTCGTCAAAGATTATTATGTCTTTGTCCATTGCAAGTATCGATGCGACCGCAAGCCTCCGTTTTTCACCGCCAGATAAAAACTCAGCGGGAAAATCAGCTTTTTCTGAAAGAGACACAGATGAAAGCGCCTTTTCTACCAGATTTGGAATATCTTTTTTTGAAATGCCCATGTTCGCAGGACCCACGGCAACGTCTTCACGGGGACTGTCTCCAAGAATCTGCGTTGCTGCATCCTGAAAAACAAGTCCCGGCTTTGTGCTTGTTTCAACCGTTCCGTCGCTTGGATCCATAAGCCCTGAAATCACGTTCATGAGTACGCTTTTCCCGGATCCGTTTGCACCGCCGATGATCGTGAAGCTCCCGGATTCAATTTCAAGGCTCACGTCATCAAGCGCGACAGTATGCTTTCCGTCGGAAGTCTGTGACATGAACAGTTTGTAGACATTGTTCAGGCGGACGGCTGCTTTCATTTTTCACCGTCGTTTCCGGTCTTTGATTTTCCCGTGATTTTGTCTGCGATCCTTTGGTTCCTTTCTTTTTTCTTTTTCATGCCGTCTATCAGTTCCTTGAGTTCCCTTTCATCGTCAGGATAAAGATAGCGCGCCGCGACCGGACGTAGGACTGCCGCAAGAGGGACAGAAAGAACCAGCTTGATTAGATCTCCAGGAATGAACGGAATGAGGGTCATGTTCAGTGCGGAAATGAATGTCTGAGGTTTTCCGTTTTCATCCATCACGTGCATGAACCATGGGATTCCAGGTGCATAAATCAGTGCGAATCCGGCAAAAGAGGCGAGTGCAAGCCTGAGCCATGTCTTTATGCGGAATTTTTTTTCAAATGTATGCGGTGTACCGGCAATGAGTCCTGCAACTACTGCGCCGATATAATAACCCCAGAGAAAACCTCCCGTTGGTCCCGTGAATACAGCCCATCCGCCTTTTACGCCTGAAAAAACAGGTACGCCTATGACACCGATGATCAGAAATATTCCGACCGAGCTTGCCCCCTGAAGACCGCCCATGATGAGTGCCGCGAGTACTGCAAAAAGATTCTGCACGGTTATAGGAACGCCTCCGGGAAGCGGTATGGAAATAAAACATCCGATGCAGATCAGTGCCGCAAACACAGCCGTGAAGCAAAAGCGTTTTACCGCCGTTTTCATTTTGAAATTTGTCTTGTTTTCGTCATTCATTTTTTTTACTCCTTATGTATAAGCATGTTGCTATTTTTTCTTAGTTGATCCAGCGGCCTTGGTTGACTTTGCGCGAGTTGTTTTTGCTGTTCCGGCTGCCTTTTCTTTTGCAGATTCAGCGGCCTTGGTTGACTTTGCGCGAGTTGTTTTTGTGCTGCCTGTTGTTTTTTCTTTTGCGGATTCAGCGGCCTTGGTTGACCGTGTACGAGTTGTTTTTGCTGTTCCGGCTGCCTTTTCTTTTGCGGATTCAGCGGCCTTGGTTGACCGCGCGCGAGTTGTTTTTGCTGTTCCGGCTGCCTTTTCTTTCACAGATTCCGCCGCTTTGATTGCCCTTGTGCGTGT
>JAFOTA010000163.1 GCA_017421145.1 Treponema sp. | reverse complement strand
GGTGTCCACGGCTTCCATAAATTCCTTCATAACGGAAAAATTGGAGCTGAGAGGAAGAGTATTGCAGTGCCGGAAAAAATATCCGTAGATTCCGGGGAATGAAGTGTAGTTTCCCTCGCGGATTACTTTGTAGAGCTGCTTCCGCCTTATGTATTTTTCAAGACAGTGGTAGATTGCAAAATTGTCGAATGCGTTGAAATGGTTGCAGGTGATTACGGCTCCGACATCCTTCATGGCTATGAATTTTTCAAGTCCGTCAACAGGATTCAAAATCATCTGTCCGGTTTTCACAAGCTTTCTTATGAATCTTCTTGCCTGTGTGTTAACGAATTTCATCTGAATCCAGCTGGTGAATTTTTTGTTCAGATAATCGCACTGACCGGGTTGGAGCGGAACTGTCGGTGGATCATCCTCAACGTCCTTGTTCCACCATCCTTTTTTTTCGTATTCCTTTATCCGCTCGATTACCGCAAGCCTTCCCGGATTTTTTTCGCAAGCCACAAGTTTCCTCCGCGCCTATTCCGACAAAGCTTCAACTGCCCTGGGATTCGTGAATCTGGAGAAAACAGAAACAGGAAGTCTTCTGCCGTTTCTTTCCATCTGACAGAGATAGTTTTCAGGGTCTTCTGCATCATGCACGGCGGTTTCAAGAAGTTTTTTGCCGGCAACAGCATCCCTCACCCTCTCGTCGTCAGTATAAGTTCTCTTCACTTCCATTATCTCATCAAAAAACGGTGATGACTCCGCATATTTCCAGAAATAGTTTTCATAAGTGACATCATCATTGAGCCAGGGTTTCCAGCTCATCTTGTAGTGGACGATTTTCAGATCATTGTCGTTGAAATCCTGATTCACGAACGCGGTCTTGTTCCATCCGAGATTCAAAAGATGAACCCTCTCAAGGCAGATTACGTTGAGATAATCCTGATCCTGGGCGACGGTGAACTTGTATTTTCTGAGAAGGTCAACGAACTGCTCCTCAACGCGCTCCTCCCTGAAAAGCTTTGAGTTGATCACAAGGATTCCGGCTCCGAAATATTCCTTCCACGGAACGCCGAGACATCTTTCGCTGTAAAAGCCAAGGTCATCATCCAGATAGACCACTTCCTCAACCGCTGCGGCGACCATTTTGTCCCCGATATCCTGGTTATAAAGCTCCGAAACGTCACCGACGACGACTATATCGCAGTCAAGGTAGACTACTTTGTCATACTCCGGGAAAAGCGGCGAAATGAAAAAACGGAAATAGGTCTCCTGAGAATAATAGTCCCTCATGTGGAACATTCCCGCCATCTTCTTGCACTCCTTTGCGACATCGACAAAAACAATGGATGCGTTTCTGGAATAGGCGGAAACGACCTCCTTCAGTTTTTCCGTGTGTTCTTCGCTAAGGGATGTAATCAGCACGTGGATTTTGCAAAAATATTTACGGTTAAGGTTTTCAAGCATCGATTTGATTGCCACGCCTAGATACGGGGCATAATTATCGTTTACAGCAAAAAATACTGGAATGACTTCCTTCATTATTAACTCCCAGGTCAAAATCAGAAAATTTTGACGGCATATTTTTATAATTAGACATAAAAAGCCATAAAAGGTTGCAATATTTTAAAAATATAGTCAAGTGTATATGGAAATAAATATCAATAAATGGCAGAAATGACAGATTGAGCCAAAAGCCAGTCCAGGAAGCGGTAAATAGTTCCAAAACAACTTGTAAAACACGGTGTTTTCTAATAAAATATCCGGTATTAGGGAAGCACTGAAGTACGATGAAAAGTATTGGCAAACATCAGCAGAAATTCACCCAGATGGCTCAGATTGAACGCATGCTCAGCGAAATAAAGGACGAGGATATCCTTTTGGAGAACATCCTTATTTCGGCATGCAAGATCGTCAATGCGGACGCAGGATCCATCTATTCATACCATAAGTCGAACAACACGCTCAAAATCAAGTACAGCGTGAACTACTCACAGCAGGCAAAGCTTCAGGAAGGAGAAAAGCTGCCGTACCTTGCATTCTCATTTCCAGTGAACAGCGACACAATCTGCGGATACTGCGCTCTTTCAAAGAAAATCATAAACATACCCGACGTATACAACATGAGCGAATACGAGGATGAAGAAAAGACGGTGAAACGCCCTTACAAATTCTCGTCCACCACCGACATGATTTCGGGCTACCACACGACTTCCATGCTCACGATCCCGCTTATGATGACCAACGGCCAGATTCTTGGGGTTCTGCAGATCATAAACGCGCGGGACTCAAAGGGAAAGGACATTCCTTTCGATGAAGAGGCTGAATTCTACATCTCCCACTTCGCGACCAACATCGGACAGATTTACGAATACGCATACCTGACGAAGCAGATCGTTTCAAGGCTCGTACGCACGGCAGGATTCAGGGATCCAAAGGAAACCGGCGCACACGTTGAAAGGGTCTCAAGCTTTGCGGTGGAAATCTACGACAAATACGCAAGCATACACAACATATCCGAAAGGGAAAGATACAGGTACAGGAACGCGCTCAAGCAGGCCGCAAAATGCCATGACGTCGGAAAAGTAGCCATTCCAGACCAGATTCTTAAAAAGAACGGCCCTCTGACGGACGAAGAGCGCAACGTGATGAAAGCACACACCATACTCGGCGCACAGATTTTCACTCCTCCTGAAAGCGAAATAGACAAAATGGCTATCGAAGTATGCCTGAACCACCATCAGTTCTATGACGGGGATCCAAAAGGCTATCCTGGAAAACTCGAAGACTACATGGCGTTCAACCCGGGCGACCCGATACCGACCGTTCTTGAACCGCTCAAAGGAGAGGAAATTCCGCTTTCAGCAAGGATTGTCTCGCTCGCCGACGTTTACGATGCGCTCAGGCACATGAGGTCATACAAAAAAGAATGGTCGCTGGAAGATACCGTGAACGAAATAAAAAGCCAGAGCGGAAAGCAGTTCGATCCGGAGCTGGTCGAAATTTTCCTTACGATTCTCGACAGGCTTGAGGCAATCAACAAGGCCATAAGCTGAGCTGATGCCCATTCAGTGCAGCATGAAAAAGATTACCAGGGCATTTTTTTCTTGCGTATAAGCGAGCAGAAACAGTCCGCGAATTTTTTTATGTCATCTTTTCCGAAACCGCCGGAACATCCTCCAGACCTTATGCCGAGCGATGCCATCTGAAGGCTCAGCTCACGTTCTTCAAGCATGTAGTCAAGTTTCTTTTCGTCAAAAAGAGTGCCGCGGTCGTTCATGACTGAGCACCCTTTTTCAAGAAGCCGTTTTGCAAGCGGAAGATCCCTGGTCACCGCAACATCTTCGCTGCATATGTTTTCGACGATATAGTCATCGGCAGATCCGCTCGTTTTGGGGCAGACCACCATGGAAAAAAGATTGCATTCAAAATCAAAGGGAATTTCATGGTTTGCGACGAAAACCAAAGGAACTGAATTGGTACGCGCATTTTTCTGTATTATTCTTCTTACGACAGCCGGGCATGAATCAGCGTCAAGCCAGATTTTAAAGGCTGGGCTAAAATCTTCCATTCAGAGCACACCGTCAATCTGCTTGATCATATCGGAAGTCATTTTCTGTGCAATCTGCATTTTGTCCCTGTCCAAGGCTGACTCTTTGTTAACGATGTTCTGGGTTTTTTCTTTCAAAAGCTCATCAACGAGCGTTATTCCGGCAAGTATGCTCACTTGAAGCGGATTGTCCAGCTTTTTTTTCTGCTGTATGGTGCCGGTGATTTCCTTGTAGTACGAATAAAGCTTGTTCAGGTACGCATCGTCCTCATCACCGCGGATGCTGAACTTTGCGCCCAACATATCAACTTGAATCTTTCCCATAGTACCTATGCTTTTCAGCTAGAAAATATCAAACTGATCCCCGCCGTCCGCAAGACCTTTTTCCGGAGACTGAGTGCTTTCGTCCTGATTTTCCTCATTACGATAAGCGTTCTCCTGATTTGAAGATCCGTCATCACGGCGTTCAAATGAAAGTGCAAGCGGATCAAGGATCCTTGTCTGACCTGAAACCTGTCCGGCATTTTCTTCCGGCTCCTTTTCTGCCTGCGCGCTGCCCTGAACCGCATTTTCAGGCTCGGTACGGGAAGCAAAAGAACCCTGGTCATTTTCTGCCTGTACTGAAAGCTCCTGTTCTCCGGCGGCAACATCACCGTCATCTGAAGAGCCAGAACCTTCTTCCACTGCGTCCAATTGTTCCAGGGCCTTTAATATGCTCTGCTCGATCTGGTTCTGTTCAGTCCTCAAAGAAGAAACCAACCCCGATTTATCAGCCAACGCATTTGTGAGCTCAGCGCATTTTCTACGCAAAGCATCGTTTTCTGAATAAAGCTGTGCAATCTCACCGTTCAATGCAGTGATTTTTGCTACAGCGGCCTCTACCTTTTTTTGTAAAAGAACTACCTGATCGAGTGAAATCATAAAACCGCCTATTTGTTGAGAGCGTTCTTTGCGACTTCCACAACCGCCTTGAATGCGACCGGATCTTCAATAGCCATGTTGCTCAAAGCCTTGCGGTTGAGAGTTACACCGGCTTTTGTAAGACCGTCAATAAAACGGCTGTAGGAGATTCCCTGCTCGCGGACTGCTGCATTGATACGGGCAATCCACAAAGCGCGGTAATCACGCTTCTTTCCCTTGCGTCCTGAATAAGCATGGTCAAGAGCCTTTACAACGGCATCTTTTGCAGGCTTATAATTTGACTTTCTGTCACCATAGAAACCCTTTGCGAGCTTCAAAATCTTGGCACGACGATTCTTCCTTTTTGTTCCATCTACCGCTCTAGACATTTCCTTTACTCCTTAAATCAAACAAATTAAATTTTACAAACTCACGACCAGACGGAATCAACCGTATGGAAGCATCTGCTTGCGGATTTTCTTTGCCTGGTCTTCAGAAAGAATTCCAGCGTGGCGAAGATTCATCTTGCGCTTTGGTGATCTCTTTGTCAAAATATGACGAAGATTCATTTTCTTGTACTTGATTTTGCCTGTTCCAGTAAGACTGTAGCGTTTTGCTGCAGACTTCTTTGTCTTCATCTTTGGCATTTTAAAACCTCACTTCTTTACGACTTTTGAGCCCAATGTCATTGACATGAACCTACCTTCCATTGCGGCAGGCTTTTCAATGGCATAAGAACCTTCTTCAAGTCTTTTTTCTACTTCCTTCAGGACATCAAAGCCGAGCTCGGTGTGAGCAAGTTCCCTTCCGCGGAAACGGATGGTCACTTTGACCTTATCGCCTTCGTTTAAGAATTCCTGAACGTGCTTTGCCTTCGTGTCAAGGTCGCCTGGGCCAATCTTTGGCTGCATGCGAATTTCCTTGAGCTTCAATACCTTTTGGTTTTTCTTGGAGTCACGGAGTTTTTTCTCCTGTTCAAACCGGTATTTTCCAAAGTCCAGTATCTTACAAACCGGCGGATTTGCGTTTGGCGATACTTCAACAAGATCGAGATCACGCTCCCTTGCCATCTTGAGGGCTTCAATTGTAGGGATAATTCCCTTCTGGTTACCTTCATCATCAATGAGTCTGACCTCACGAACGCGAATTTGTTCATTAACGCGCATTCCCTTATTGTCTGCCAACGCTCCTCCTTGGTGTGCGAAACACTCTATTTATAACAACCGATCTACGACCGATTATTTTCATTCGATATGGGTGATATAATAGCAAAAAATCAAACGGCTTGTCCAGTAAAAATCATCCATCTGCAATAAAGATTCAAGACTTTTTTCAAAAAAAGCCCCGAAAAATGCGTATTTAAGCTGATTTCCACACGGATTTACGTCCGATGCACAGATTTCCACCCACGAATCCATGCACCTCAATGCACGAATATGTTCCTTGCCAGATGCAAAAGAAGCCCCAATCCTGCAAACACCGCCGAAACGATGACGAAAACGAAGCGTCCTTCATAGTACCAAAGGGCTTCAATCAGCGACGGAACGAAAAGCACGGGAACAATCAGCAGGAAGAAAAGCACTCCCAGCGGAATCAGCTTCCTTTCACCGAAGGTAAAACCGACTCCAAGAGATGCAAAGCTGGAAACGAAGAGCACCATTCCGACAAAAAGAAGGGGCTTTCCGTAAATCATGAACGGAGTAAGAAGGTCGTCTCCCGTAAGTATGCCGAAAGGAACCATGAATGCATAGAACATGAGCATGAGTGGTCCCACCGCTTCAGCCTTGTACCTCATCTTCGAGCGGTCGAAAAGGAAGAATGCCGCAAGACATGCAAGGAAAGGAATCAGCACGTCGTAAACGAATCCGTTCAAAACCGCAGGAACCATATCTACGGTCCAGACATAACGGTTGAAAATCATGAACTTTTTACAGATATAAAAGACGAAAGCCACCAGGAATCCTATTGCCACGGGCGGAATGAAAGACTTCCAACTGTACTTTCCGTTGGAAAAACACACGAGCAAAAGGAATGCCGGGATACATGCAAATAAAAATGTATACATAATCAACACAATACCATTTATGAAACAGTTTTTCAACAATATGGGGCAATAAATTGTCCGTCGGATCCGGAAGCTGTCAACCGAGCCTGAAAAGGGTCCTCACGTTCGAATCCACGCACTCGCAGAGCCTTTCGACTTCCACTCCCCTATGTCCGGCTATGAACGCATAGGTGTGGCTTATGTTGAGCGGCGAATTGGGCTTTCCCCTCAAGGGAACGGGAGAAAGATACGGCGCATCGGT
>JAFOTA010000162.1 GCA_017421145.1 Treponema sp. | reverse complement strand
GCCCTCCTTGATGGCGATGTCATCGGAAAGCTTCAGAAAGAGGATGAAGGTACCGAGCCTTATCAGCATGCATTGGACACATTGCGCTCGTTTCAGGAGCAGGTGGAGCTTCGGTACATCTACGGAATCCGCGACATGGGTAACAAGACCTTCACTTTTACGATTGATCCGACCGTTGAGGATCCGGGGGAGTTCGGTGAACCGATTATGTATACCGATGCACTTTACATGGCAAGCCTGGGCATTCCGTCCGTTGATGAGGAGCCTTATGAGGACAGGTGGGGGCGTTTTTACAGTGCGTATAGCCCGGTCTTTGATTCCGCCGGCAATGTGTCCGGGATTGTCGCCGTGGACATAGATGCAGGGTGGTTCGAAAAACAGCTTCGCAATCAGGTTTACATAATTCTTGCCGCATGTGTCGTGTCGCTTTTGGCCGGAGTCACCATTGTCCTGATTGTCACGGGAAAACTCAGGAAACGTCTGTCATTCCTCAATTCGGAGATTAATCACCTTGCTGATGATGTTGAGGTTCTTGCCGTTGAACTCAGGCTTGCATCCGAAGAAGACCACCATAATCATTATGATGCCGACAGTGATTCAGGGGAAGATTTTGATGTTTTGGACGGAAAGCTAAAAGTTTTGAGCAGGGAGCTTCGGAAGTATATTTCGGACGCACGTTCTGCGGCTTATATCGATTCCCTTTCGGGGCTTGGGAACAGGAATGCATACGACAAGGCCTTGAAAAAGTTTGATGCCAGGATTGCTGAGGGTTCGGTCTCTTTTTCCATTGCAGTTTTCGACATCAACGGGCTTAAAGAGGTGAACGACAATTGCGGCCACGAGTTCGGCGACCTGATGATTACGACGGTTTCCGATATTCTGAAAGATTGCATGAACTCAGATTACCTATACAGAATTGGAGGGGATGAGTTTGTAGCAATCAAGGAGACTGATGATTCGTCAGCATTCGAGGATGTCTTCAAATTCATAGACCGGAAGCTAGATGAAAGGGGCAATGTGCTGCGCATCGGTGAAAAAGATGTTCCGATTGCCGTTTCAAAGGGAGCCGCATCCTACATCAAGGGAACGGATCTGGATTGCAAAAGTGTATTCCACCGTGCCGATGAAGCGATGTATGCAGACAAGGCAGCCTGGTACGCGACGCACTGTGACCGCCGTAGAAAAAGATAGTGCCGCCAATCGCCAGACGCTAGATATAGTGTACTTTGCGGCGAAATATTATAGTTATAGCGTAATCTTTTTGATTTTTGTTAGCTTTTATTGTTGCTTAAACTTCGCGAAAAGATTATATTAGAATGTGAAGACAGGGAGCAGTGGCTTTCTGGAAAATCTAAAAGTCAAGACAAGGGAGCTTTCAGGAACTTGTGTTCTTGGGGGTGACTCAAAATAACACTCACAATAAAGAGGTTTAAGATGAGCGCAAGAGAAGAATGGGACGGCTTTAAAGGACGTTTATGGAAGGAAGAGGTCAACGTTCGTGACTTTATCCAGAACAACTATACGCCTTATGATGGGGATGAGAAATTCCTTGCAGGGCCAACGGATGCAACGAAGAAACTCTTTGACGAGCTTCAGAAGCTCCAGAAGGAAGAGCATAACAAGGTGTCTATCGGAAAGGACGGAAAGCAGCGCACAGGCGTTCTTGACCTTGAGACCAAGGTTGTTACTGGTCTTACCGCATACGGTCCGGCATATATCTGTCCGGAGGGAAAGGAGCTTGAGAAGGTCGTAGGCCTTCAGACAGACAAGCCTTTGAAGAGAGCTTTCATGCCTTATGGTGGAATCAACATGGCCGTTCAGTCTTGCGAGATGTACGGATATGAAGTTGATCCTGAACTCAAGAAGATTTTTACCGAATATCACAAGACACACAACCAGGGCGTTTTTGATATCTATACTCCGGAGCACCGTGCAGTCCGCTCAGCTCACATCTTGACCGGTTTGCCTGACACTTATGGACGCGGCCGCATTGTTGGTGACTACCGCCGTATCGCTCTTTATGGTATCGACCAGCTGATTAAGTACAAGCAGGAAGATTTCGCCAACATCGGTGACGGAACGATGACTGAAGAAGTCTGCCGTCTCCGCGAGGAAGTTACCGATCAGATCAACGCTCTCAAGGGAATGAAGGAAATGGCCGCACTCTACGGATACGACATTTCAAAGCCTGCAAAGAACGCACGTGAAGCAGTACAGTGGCTTTACTTCGGATATCTTGCCGCAATCAAGACACAGAACGGTGCAGCTATGTCTGTCGGACGTGTCTCAACATTCCTTGACATCTTCATTGAGCGCGACCTGAAGGCCGGAATCATCACTGAAGCTGAAGCTCAGGAATTGATTGACCACTTCGTCATGAAGTGCCGCATGGTCCGTTTCGCACGTATCGAATCATACAACCAGCTCTTCTCCGGCGACCCGATCTGGGCAACTCTTGAAGTCGGTGGTCTCGGACAGGACGGACGCTCACACGTTACAAAGAACGACTTCCGCTTCCTCCACACGCTTGAAAACATGGGACCAAGCCCGGAGCCGAACCTCACAGTCCTTTACTCAAAGAGATTGCCTGAAGCATTCCGCAAGTACTGTGCAAAGATTTCCATCGACACATCTTCAATCCAGTACGAGAACGATGATGTAATGCGCCCGATCTGGGGTGACGACTACTCAATCTGCTGCTGTGTTTCAGCAACTCAGACCGGTAAGGAAATGCAGTTCTTCGGAGCACGCGCAAACCTTGCAAAGGCTCTTCTCTACGCTTTCAACGGCGGTAAGGACGAAGGACTCAAGAAGGGTATGCAGATTGGTCCTGAATATGCACCGATCACAGCCGATGTCATCGATGCTTCAAACTACAAGGAAGTTGAGAAGAAGTATCTTGCAATGCTCGAATGGCTTGCCGACGTTTATGTAAACGTTTTGAACGCAATCCACTACATGCACGACAAGTACTACTACGAAGCTGCTGAGCTTGCTCTTGAAGATACAGACATCAAGCGCACGTTCGCAACTGGTATCGCAGGATTCTCACACGTCGTTGACTCACTCTCTGCAATGAAATATGCAAAGGTTCATGTAAACCGTGAGCAGGTTGAAGTAAAGGACAAGGCCGGAAACGTAATCGACACTGTTACTCTGGTAAAAG
>JAFOTA010000161.1 GCA_017421145.1 Treponema sp. | reverse complement strand
TCACGACGATACACTCATGGAACGGCGCATATTACCAGGATTTCGGATGGAACAGCAGATGGGATTGGTTTGCCGGCGCACATCTTTTCTTGGGGTTCAGGATACTTTGACACACTTGACCTAAAACGGATTTTTTTCTATGGTCAAACTATAATCCAGCATTTTTGAGGAGATGTGATGTCAAAAAAAAGCGGCGGAAAATTCTTCAGTGCTCTTTTTTCTCCTGTAAAATCATTCGGTTCACTCGTTGCGGCGGTTCTTTCAAGCATCGTTTTGTTTTCCGGCATGATTCTCGTAATTTTTATTTCATGCAGGCTTCCTTTCCGGACTGCTTCTATAATAATCTCTTCGCTGATGTGCGCACTCTTTTCCGTGCCACTGACCCTTATCTGGAGACCTCGCATCCGTGAGCTGATCAGAAAAAGCGATGACGAAAGCCAAATCATAATTGAAAATCAGCATACGGAAATTCAAGGATTGAAAAATCTGGTCGCAGATCAAAAATTGAATGAGGAAAACCTACAGAGCAAAATCCATCTGCTTGAAAACCTTGTGTTCAATTCACAAAGCTCGGTTGATATTTTAAAAGTCGGCTACAAAGAATATACGAAGACTGCCACAATCCGTATGCGCGAAAAGCTCAACGAAACAAACGGCAAATTATTTTCATCTTCCAAATATGATGAAGCCGTATTGATTTTGGACTGCAAGATAAAATATCAGCGCGGAATTGATTTTAAAAATCTGCGCCTTAATTATCAGGGCACGAACAAAGATGCCGTAATCGTAACGAATTTAAAACCGGAATACACGAGCGAGCCTGTTTTTGAATACGAAACTTTTTTCCGCGAAATAAGGCACATAGAAACGGACAAAAAAGGGAACGTAAAAAAAATCACAGTGCTGAAAGATTCGGACACAAACGCAGAACTGAATTCAATAGAAAACAAGTGCAAGAAAAATTTTGAATCAAGTTTTATGGGCGAAGAAAATTCAGAGTCGCTTGAAGAAACGAATGAGATTTTAAAAATCTCGAAAGACTGCATAAGGCTTTTGCTGAAACCATATTTTTCAACCGTGGAATTCGATTCGATATGTGAAATCAAAAATTCAAAGCCTTGGATAGAATTTTTGAATCAGAAAATGAACGACTATAAAAATCTGGAATCAAAATGAACGGAGATTTGCAAAACAAATTTTATAAAGACGGTCTCAATTTTTCATGCAGGCAATGTTCGTACTGCTGCAAGGGTTTTCCCGGCGTAGTGCTTATGTCGGAAGCAGATTTGGAACGCTTTGCAAAATGGGCGGACGTAACATGCGAACAATTTATCCTCATGTACTGCCGGTGGATTGAATCTGACGATGGATTTGAATATCTTTCGCTGCGTGAAAAAAGAAACATGGAATGTATTTTCTGGAACAAGGGTTGTGAAGCTTATGAAGCACGTCCAATCCAATGCCGGACATATCCTTTTTGGACAAAAGTTTTGGAAGATCAGAACGCATGGAACGAAGAAAGCAAAACATGTCCTGGAATCAACTGCGGTGAAATCCACACGGCGGAAGAAATCGAAACGGAGCTTGCAAAATACCAAGCGAGAAATCCGATAAAGAGAAAGAGGTAGAAATTTCGGCTTATTTATGATAGATTGAACAATTGTTATGATAAGTATAATACGAACCTTTCTTACAGGTCTTGCCATCGGAATGGCAAACGTTATCCCCGGTGTTTCAGGCGGAACCCTTGCGGTTGTTTTTAATATCTACGACAAATTCGTAAATGCCATCACGCTGAATTTCAAAAAACTTTGGCGGAACAGAAAATTTGTTTTTCCTCTTCTGATAGGAATGTTGGGCGGCGTGCTTGTTTTTTCAAAGCTCATATCAATCGTCTACGAAAAATTCCCGATGCAGACAAATTATTTTTTCACCGGTCTGATTCTTGGAAGCATTCCCATGCTTTTCAAATACATGGTTGCAAAAAAGGATGGAGAAAAATTCAGTGCCGGAAAAATCATTGCGATTATAATCTGTGCGCTCGCTGGATTTGCGCTGCTGATTTATCTTGGACATCTTGAGGGTGTGCTTGGGACTCCCGATATGAGCGGAGACCTTCCCGACCAGACGCTTCCTTTGACAATCAGGATTTTTGCGGCAGGACTTATCGGTGCAGTAGCAATGATCATTCCTGGAATCTCCGGTTCGCTCCTCATGCTGATTATGGGAGTCTACACAATCGTAATGAAAAGTATTTCCTTGCTTTTCCCGACACTTTTTGCTTCAGACTTCCAGCTTTTTTTCAAGGCATTTTTCCTTTTGCTTCCGAACGGCGTAGGCGTTTTGATCGGTCTTTTGAGCGGCGCAAAACTGATTGCGTGGCTTTTGAAAAAGATTCCGAATCAGACTTATGCGGTAATCTTCGGTTTGATTTGTGCATCGGCAGTGAACGTTTTCCCAGGATTCAATTTCGCAACGCCATGGACCGGAGTCGGTTCAATAATCTGTCTTTTGGCAGGAGCGGCAATGGCATATTTCAGCACAAAGCTTGCGCCTGAAGAAAACACGGAAACCGAAAAAAAAGAAAAAATGGAACCAGAGCAGGAAAAATCTGAGACCGTTACATCGGAGTAAAAAGCGGGGGCAAAATCATGAAGTTATATTCAAAGCAGACGCAGCTGATTTTCAAAATATTTTCCATAGCCATGATGATTGCCCTGACCGTTGCAAATCTGTGCGTTTTTTTGACGAACGGATTTGCAACATTGACTAACCCGAAATTATTCGTTCCTGTAATTGCGAACTCTTTTTTTGTTTTCGGATTTTTGATTGCATTTTTCTTTCCGACAAGAATCGGGGTTTTTTCCGCGCTTTCGTTTTTGTACAGCACCACGGTTTTTCTTCTTGATCCCAAAAGCCCGATCGCAGTTCCTATGTTTTTTCTTGCATTGGCAACTTTATATGCTCGCGGTTCGTTCAAGGAAAATAAAAAAATCAAAATAATAATCGCGTCAGTCCTCTACATTGCGCTCAATCTGACCATGCTCAGGTTCGGGATACAATTCTTCATCGACGTGTTTTTGGACAAGCTCGGCATGGCTCTCGTAATTTCTTCGATCGTTTTTTTCATGCAGATTTACACTCACGACATCTACGAAAAAAAGGAAAAAGAAAACTGCCTTGATCTTTCCCAGTACCCGGATTTAACGAAGCGTGATTCAGAATGGCTGCGCATGATTTTGAACGGTGAAAAATACACTGCCATCTCCGTGGACTACAAAATGGCAATCGGCTCGGTAAAAAACAGGCTCAAGTTTATTTTTTCAACTCTCGGAGTCGGCGACAAACAAGGATTTTTAAGCCTGTACAAGGGATTTAAAATCTGCTACGGCGAAGAAAAAAATTAACCGCCACACCCACCGGATCAGTTTGTGTGACGGTCTTCAATGTTTTATTAGTTTCTAGAATCTTGCTTTTCTAAGGCGGACTCTTTCAACATCTTCACAGAACAATTCACGGAGGTCGTTCAAGCCCAGTGCCATCAAAGCCATGCGGTCAATTCCTATTCCCCATGCGGCGACAGGCACATCCACGCCCATTGCTTTTGTGACTTCCGGGCGGAAGATTCCTGAACCACCAAGCTCGAACCAACCAAGCTTAGGATGCTTGATGTGGACTTCGATTGAAGGCTCCGTAAACGGGAAGTATCCCGGCACATATTTAACGTCTGTCGCACCGGCAATTTCAACGGCGAACATCTCAAGGAATCCGAGGAGCGTCTTAAGGTTGACGTTTTCTCCAAGAACGATTCCTTCTGTCTGATAAAAGTCGCTCAAGTGAGTCGCATCAACTTTGTCATAGCGGAAGCATCTTGCAATGCCGAAATATTTTCCCGGAATCTCCGCTTTGTGGAGCTGGTGCGCAGAAAGAACGGTTCCCTGGCTGCGCATAATCAGGCGGCGGGTAAACTCGTTGTCGAACTCATAATTCCAACCACGGCTGCCGGAATTTCCACCGTTTTTGTGTACGTTCGCGACATTCGTAAGATACGGTTCTTCTATGAACTTTGCGTGCGTAGGATTTTTGATTCTGTATACGTCATGGATGTCCCTTGCGGCATGGAACTGTGGCATGAAAAGAGCGTCTCCGTTCCAGAATTCCGTTTCCACAAGCGGTCCGTCAAATTCCTGGAATCCCAGTGCGCAGAGCTTGTCCTTTACGCTTTCAAGGAACTGGACATAAGGATTTGTACGCCCCGGAATGATTCTTGCAGGAGGAATGTTGATGTTGTATCCGCGGAACGTTCCTTTGCGCCAATCACCGCTTGCAAGCATGGCAGGGGTCACTTCACCGATTTCGTTTCCGGTGACTCCGGCAGATTTAAGTGCCTGGACGACCTGTTCAAAATCTCCGGTCAGCTGATATGTGACAGTCTCACGCTCGATTGTGCGGAAAGCAGTGTCACTGATGCCGCGTTTTTTTGTAAGGGTCGCGATGACTTCATTTTCTTTTTCCGAAAGCTCGGTTGATTCCAAAAGTCCGTTTTCTTTTGCGGCAGCCTTTTTGATTATTGAATCGGCAATGTCAAAGCGTTCCGGGAGAGCGGATCCAGTATATTCAGCCTTGCCGCCGTCCATTTTTACAAGCCCGTCCTTTTTCATTGAACCGAAAGCTGAACCGACATCCTTTCCCTCAATCCCCAGTGCTGAAGAAATTTCAGGGAGCTGGTGAGCGCCTTTTTCCTTCAAGAAATTTATGATGCGTACTTCAATGCTTCCGTTTTTTGCAAGAGCCTTTCCGTAATCGCTGATTTCATAATAAGTATGCGGAACCCTTGAAATCTCTTTCAAAAGTCCTTTTCCGCCGAGCCAGCTGAAAGCCTGATTTGCATGGCCTTCCTTATAGCCAAGCTCGTTTTGCAGACGCTCGGAAGTCAGTTTGTCATCTTTTCCGTACTTCAAGAGCACTTTGATTTCCAGAGGGTGAAGATTTTTGATATCAGTCATTTTTTTCCAAAACAATAAATTTAATAAAAACAAACAAATCCCGTGTCAAAAAAACACGGGAATCCAATCCGGGTATTTGAAAATTTTCAGCCGGAACAAACTAGCGGAGGTCGTAACGGACGCATCTCCTGTAGCTGGCCATTCTCAATCCCCTTTCATCCTTGTAATAGCGGGTTCTGTCCTTTCTTACAAAAGACGGCTTTCTTGTGAACTGGTTTTCATTGCTGAAATCCTCAAGGATTGCATCGATGGTGTTCATCGCCTCACCCTGATCGAAGCTGGCTGCCATACAAGTGTAGTTGATGATGACTTCGCCGGTCAACGGAGTGTACTCAAGATCCAACTCAACCCTGCTTGCAGTCGGATGGAAATCTGCGTAAGAATCCTCAAGCTGACGAACAACCGTTGAAATGTCCACCTTCTGATCAGATTCCTGACTTGTCTGTGCAAAGACTGCCCCAACAGCAATCAACGCAATCGTACAAAGAGCTATGAGCTTTTTCATATTATCTCCTCCTAACGGTTTTTCAATAGTAACTGTAACTAAATATTTTAGCAGTTTCTATAAAAAAATCAAGGTCAACTACATATTGACCTTCGTATATGTAAATACGCGGATCCTGAATAAGTAACACCCTGCCCAAAATTTCTTTCGGCTTATTTTTGACCATAGTGCGCCAGTATTCCCTCACTGCGTTCTTTACAGCCGCCTCACAAGCTGCCTGAATTCCCTTGAATCCGTCTTCCACAGGAGCAGTGCCATGACCCTTCACGCGCGGATGGGTAATGGACTTCCAACGCTCATATGAAAGCTTCTGGACTTCGGTTCTCTCACATTCAACCCAGCAAACCAGTCGGTCTTCCACCGGCATAGGTTCTTTGTAAGAGATTTTGTTTACGCTTGGATTAAATGGCTCTACTTCGGTAAGCGAAAAATACTCAGCCACGCGGCGGGTTTTATCATAAGGTACATACTCAAATTCCCACCCGTTGAGCATTCCGTTCAAAAGATAAGGACTGATTTCCTTTGCCCTTTTGATTGCAAATTCGAAAATCGAAATGTCCCTGGCTTCTGCAGAATCAACGAATTTCTTGTTTCCTGCAGCATTTTTCCGTTCACTATCCCCCTGTGAACTATCTTTCTGCCCTGTACTGTCATTATCGGCATTCTGATTTGCAGCGTTACTTTCCGTACCTTCATTTTCACCGGAATTTTCATCGTCGAATTTTCCGGGAAACGCATCAAGCTCCGACCAGATTTGGATTCTGATCATATCTTTCTGCGACGGATACTGGGCAAAGCTTACCGCCGGAACATGCAAAAGGATTGCAATCAGAGAAATGCAGAATTTTACTAGTGACGTTTGTAAGCGTTTTTCCATACCTTTATCGGACTTATCCCCATTCTAATCAAAAGATAGAGCCAGGCAAAAAGGAATCCCAAAAGATGCGCGTAATGTGCAACCGAAGTGTTTCCCCTTATCTGTGCTACAAACTCTACAACAAAATAAATCAAAATTAGTAACGGAGCCGGCACAGGAATGATTCCCCAGATAAAAATCCTTGACTTGGGATAGCACACGGCATACGTCAGCAGAACGGCATAGACTGCACCGCTCGCACCCACCATAGGAACAAAGCAGTGCATTATGTTTCCCGTTGCATTCAGCATGATGTATGAAACACCAAGAGAGCCCATTCCCACCAAGATTCCGCACAACAAATAGAGCAGGAGAAATTCCTTGCTTCCTATAGTCTTTTCGGTCGGAAAGCCGAAGAAAAACAGTGCCAGCATATTCAAAAAGACATGAAGGAATCCGCCGTGAATGAACATGTAGCTAAGAGGCTGCCACCAAAAATGCTGCCCTATGACGCATTGAAGGCTCAATCCCAGGTATGCGGTCAAATCTATGCCGGTCACCTTTTTACAGATGAACATGAGGACATAAATAGACACGTTTATGCAGATGAGCCATAAAGTGATGTTGTAATATGCGTATTTAAAGGGTTTCCGTATCCATGCCATAAATCAATTCGCCTGAGCTGCCAGCGTTTCCAGCAGTTTAGGGGTTACCAAAGTCACCCTGTTGCGTCCGTTGCGCTTTGAAACATAAAGCCCCTGATCGGCCTGCTCGACCAAAGCTTTTGCAGTGCTTACAGGATTCGTTTCCTTATCATAGACGGCAACTCCGACTGATATGGTAACTTTCATGTGCTGGTTCTGATAGAAAAAGTCGTGCGATTCTATGCTCTGTCTGATTCTTTCGGCAGCCATGACAGCTTCCTTCGCATCGGCATTGTTCAGCATGACCGTAAACTCTTCGCCGCCGTACCGGGATGCAAGGTCTCCGATCCTCACGCGGTTTTTGATCAGCTTGGCGACTTCTATAAGAACATAGTCACCGCATGCATGACCGTATGTGTCGTTGAATTTTTTGAAAAAGTCTATGTCGAACATCATGACGCTCACATTGTTTCCGTCAACGGCAGATGCATCAAGCTTGTCCTGGAGTATGTTGAAGAAATAATATTTGAGCTTGAGCTTGGTCATCATGTCCGTGGATGACTTTTCGACCAGGAAAGCGTTGTTTATTGCCACGGAAGCAAGGGAAGCGATTATGCTGATTTCGTCTTTTTCGTAAGTGTCGTAATCATCGTCGGGGTTTGATGAAATGCGCTCACCAAGCACAAGGATTCCGTTCATGTGGTTCTTTGAGATGAGCGGTATTATAAGCGTTGCACGGAGGCTTTCCAATATCCTCAGATTCTGATGGTCTTCGGCAAGCAGAGGCTCCCTGAGTTCCTTGAGCGTATAGACCTTGTCCTGTGCCGCTGACAAAATCTCGATCAGCTTGGAATTCATGCTGATTGAATAGCTTAATGAAGGATCAAGCTCAAATCCGCTGAAATTATTTCCCAAATCAAAGCCGTCGTCAGTATTCAGTATAAAAACGCCGGCAGCCAAAGCCCTCATCTGGGCCATAGTGACATAGAGGATGGATTCTATCAAAGTATTCAGCTCGACAGTAGAACAAAGCGAACGCGTGATTTCCAACATCTGCTGCAAATCATAAATCCGCTTCTCGTACTGCTCAATAGCCTGAGAAAAATAGTCATTCTTTTCCACGTTTTGCCCGGCACTTTCAAGCTTGACATTGGTGGCGGCGATATCCTTATCGTCCTGGGCCATAATCCCACTCCTCGGTATTTTTACATAGCCAAAACCCTATGTCAGTTTTCTATCACTTTTTGTCCACTGTAGTAATAATAACATAATTTCGCATAATTTCAAGGAAAACAGACCACAATGGATGCTGTTTTTCAAGAGTTTCCGTATTTTTTTGGTTGCGCGAAGACAACATTAATACTTTAAGGTTTTCTATAGTTTCCGAATGGGCTTTTTTTGTCTCAACAAGAATGTCACCGCAGATTTTATAGACATGGAAAACGCTTCCGACTTCATTCTGTATCAAATCTTTTGCCGTCTTGTTGATTTTATCTACCAGCTCCTTAAGCCTTCCCACGAAAATATTGTCCTTGTGGCTGTCACGGATAAGGCTCGTTATGACCGATTCATCGAATTCCTCATTGCGCTGGAATTTCTTTTCAAAATGAGCGATCCTTTCGCTTGCTTCGTTCAAGGCATATACATAAGACGAGAATTCGCTCTTGTATGCAGGGTTTGAAAAATACCCTTCTATAACGATGTCGTTCAAAAGAGGCTTTACGTGTTCCGTATAATACATGGCGATAAAGTTCTTGAGGATCTGCATGGGCATGACGAACTGGAAAGCAGTCGGTGAACTTTGCACGAGAAGGTTGTTCAGCTCGAAATTGTAGCCCACGACCGGAACCATGGTAGAATTGCTGAACAGCTGATGAAGCTCGTTGCTGATCGTTTCGTCCTGAAGCTCTCCTTTAAGACGCTGACCGTCCGCCTGAAAACGGGTTTCAAGGAATTCCGCATACTTTCTCCTTGATTCTTCCCTGTAGATTGCCTTTTTCGGCTCATAGTTCGGATCCTTCTTGGAAATCTGGATCATTCCCTTGAGATGTGCCGACGTGAACACCTGATGCACGAGCGACTGGATTTTTTTAAGGTGGCCTTCAATTTTTGCTGAATACTCTTCCGAAACCGCAGTGTTCGTCCTAAGCTGATGGAGTGCGCAGATTGCATTGCAGGTTGATTTTGAAAGAGAAAGCCCGTACGTCACATAATAAAGCTCTTCAAGCTGGGATTCCAGAAGCTCAACTGGAGCCGCCTGAAAATTAGGTGTGCCGCCTGAAATGTATTCATGGTCAAAAATCCTGAGCGCGGTGATATACGGGAATTTACAGATATCATAAAGCTGCTTTATTCCGTCAAGGACTGAATCAATCTTTGAGAATTCCGGAGTGTTGAGATATTTGATGGCTTTTTCAAGCTGCCTGTGCTCAGATTCGAAAAATCTGGTTATGGAATCTGCTTCGCGTGCCATTTCCTTGCGCTTGTCATAGGAAAGTGAAAGCAGGATTTCCTGAATGTCCTCCGGGAACCCGGTCAAAAGGAGCTGCTCCGTAAAACGGTGGTTTCTTTCCAAATCTGTGGTGCATATCGTGTCGGAAAGAATGTCCAAAAGCGGCTTTGTATTCTCAAACATAATGCGCAGGGCATCAGCAAACGACGGAAGAACGGAGCCGTCCTTGTAAATCTGCGGATCGGTATTTTTTAATTCTGATTCCAACTTTTTCATCGCCTGCTTCTGCTTCACTTCTGGTGACGAAGCCATGAAAATCGATTGGAAAAAATCTGAAATGTTTTTTAATAATGACATAATTTTAACCCTACTATAATATAATCAAGCAGATTCAATATAAGAATCAAAAATTTTATGATAATCTTCGATTGAGCTTGCCTCGACAACCTGCTGCCTGAGCCTCGCCCCACCGCGGATTCCAGAGCTGTATGCACAAAATTTCTTACGCATGTACAGACAGGCTGATTTTTCGCCTTTTTTCTGAACGTTCAGCTCAAGTTCCCTGAACCCGGCATCCAGTCTCTCTTTTACAGTTTCGGCAGTATATTCCCCGGATTTTAGGAATTGTATGGTTCTTTTAAACAAAAACGGATCTCCCATCGCTCCCCTGGCAAACATAACGCCGTCAACTCCGGTTTCCTCAAGCATTTTTTTTGCAGTTTCAGGAGTGTGCGCGTCTCCGCTTCCGAAAACAGGTATGCGACCGGAAATAAAATCAACGAGCTGCCTTTGTATGTTCCAGTCCGCCTTTCCCTCGTAACCCTGCGCCCTTGTCCTCGCATGGACAGTTATGGCATCAGCGCCTGCATCAAGAGCCGCCTGAGCCGCTTCTTTCCATGTAAGATGGGTTGAATCCCAGCCGCTCCGGATTTTCACGGTGACAGGCACGTTTCCTCGCTCCGGGTGTGCAGCGCAATAATCCAACGATGCTTTCTTAACCGCGCTGACTATGGCATAAAGTCTTTCAGGCTCCCTTGTAAGCATGCTTCCGGCACCTGACTTTACGATTTTTGGAACAGGACATCCGCCGTTTATATCGATTGAAGAACAATCCGTCTGCTCAAGGACAAGAACGGCCGCCCTGGACATAACGTCCGCATTGCCTCCGAAAATCTGTACCGCATAGTTGGTCTCGTTCGGTGCTTTTTCCATCAGCTCAACTGTTTTAAGGGAGCCTCTCGTCAAAGCTTCTGCAGAAACCATTTCGGTCGTGCAGTATGACGCACCCTGTTCCACGCACAAAGAACGGAAAGCAAGGTCGCTGTATCCTGCAATCGGCGCCAAAAACAGATTTCCCGGCAGAACAAGATTCCCGATTTTAACTGGATGATACAGTTCCATTTTCGCCTACTCCGGAAGATTGAATATCTTGCAGGAATTCTTCCAAAGCTGTTCGCTGAGCTTTTCCAAATCCACCTCGAGCATTTCCGCAAGGAATTTGGCAGTGGAAACAAGATATGCCGGCATTGAGCGGACTTTTTTGCCCGGACGCTGATATTCCGCCGGTGCCATGAAAGGACTTTCCGTTTCGATGAGTATCCTGTCGTGAGGTATGGACATGACCGTTTCATGCAGGTTCCTTGCATTCCTGTAAGTAAGGTTTCCGGCAAACGAAAAATAAACGTTCATCCCGGCATCAAGGCATTTTTTTGCATATGCGGCATCTTCGCTGTAGCAATGGAATATGGCTCCCTTTTCAGGAAGGCGTGTCTTCAGGATATCGAAAATGTCCTGTCCGGCATCGCGGTTGTGGATGATCACCGGGAGGGAATGCTTTTGTGCAAGCTCCAGCTGGGCAATGAAAAATTCAATCTGGGTTTTCTTGTCGCCGAATTTCATTATCCTGTGGCCGCTTTCATTTCTGAGGAAACGGTCTTTTTCGTCCTTTTTAAGAGAATAGTCCAGGCCCGTCTCACCGATTGCAACCACATTCGGAAGCTTGACGCTCTCCTGTATGATTGAAACCCAGTCTTTTCCCGGAGTGGCGACTTCTGAAGGACTTACTCCTACGGCATGGTAGATTCCCTTTGTCGTCTTCAGGGCGGCATACTCTTTCTTAAAATCATGCAGCCCGTTGTTTATGCTGATTATACGGGCAACACCTGCAAGCTTGGCCTGCTGAATCACCTTGAACTGATCCATCGGGTCTTCATAAATCAGCCCGATATGAGCGTGAGTATCAAAAAACTGCATTAATTACATCCTTTTTATAATTGCGCTAGCGCAAAACACCAAGAGGACGGGAAGTTATGGCGTAAAATAGAAAAACGCCGGCATGATCACAAGCCGGTGATATATCGCGAGAATACAATGCAACCCTTTTTATGAAAATCCCATCCCTTTGAAAAAATTCAAGAATCTTCCCAAATCTTCACTCAGGGCCACAACTTAAGGAACCGCTTTCGGATTATTCAGTGTTTCCTTAACCTATATTTATACCGATAAAGATAACATAGGAATTCATTGAAGTCAAATTTTTTAGGAGATTGTTCGGATCGGAAACAAAAGCCCGGCATCCGGCAAAAAATTTATCGAAAGATATGTCAAATAACAGCTTTGTAATTTGACAGTGATATTGTTACTATGATATAGTAAGTAGATTGATGTCTGGGGGAATTTTTGTGGGACGCACACGCCGTTATAAGAAACAAAACAATTCGATTTTTTCACGTTCAGCAAAGGGAATCGGTTCTATTTTCGCTTCTATGGGCAGAGGAATTGCCAAATTGTTCAAGTCGGGCAATCAGAAGCTTACCATCATGGTCGTTCCCCACACTTATGGAAAAGTCTTCAACATACGCACGAATGCATTCGCAATCATAGTCGGAATCGTGGTGATTGCAGGGGTTGTCCTCACGTTCCTGCCTTTCTCAAAGCGTTCCTCAGGTTCTGGCGGTGAAATCAGCAGGCTGCATGAAGAAAACAAAGAAACCCTCGCAAGCCTTGATGAGCTGCGTGACGAAAACAATGCCCTCCTCCAGGTGGCAAAGCGTTTCCAGTCATCATTGAACCAGACCCTTTCTCTTTTGGGAATCAACCAGAACGAAAACATAAGCAAGACCACGTCAAACAACAGCGACCTTGCATCCTTGTTCGACACACAGGATCTTGCATCAGGCGCACTCAAAGAAACTGCGGACATAAACCAGCTCATGACATACCTTGAAAGCTCAGTACAGCCGGTCGAGCAGATTGGAAAAATGCTTTCAAGCCAGAAAGAGCTTTTCAACGACATACCGAGCATCTGGCCGATCAAAAACGGAATCGGACACGTCTCATTCCCGTTCGGGCAGAACATCAACCCGATGACAGGACTCTGGTACATCCACAAGGGCATTGACCTCAGTACATACAGAAGCGGTGATGGAATCGTCGCAACTGCAAACGGTCAGGTAGCCGCAACTGGTTATGATGCCAAGGGTTACGGAAACTACGTCATCATCAAGCACAACCACGGAATCTACACACGCTATGCACACATGAGTACGATCCGCGTGCAGAAAGGCGACCAGGTTTCACAGGGCGATGTGATCGGTACAATAGGAAATACCGGTAATTCAACCGGACCTCACCTGCACTATGAAGTTCACATAGGTTCAGATGTCGTAGACCCGGCTCAATACATAAACATAAAATAAATGGCAATATTCAACGACGACAGCTCAATCAACAGCATTATAGGAAGAGGCTCAACAATCCGCGGTGACATGAAAATCAACGGATTTATGAGCATTGACGGCGATTTGGACGGCAACCTTGAAACCACGGGCAACGTCATCGTCGGTAAAAACGCAAGAATCAACGGAAACATAACGGCAAAGGCAGTTACGGTCGGCGGCATCGTCAAGGGCAATATAATCGCCCCGGAATCAATAAGGCTGCTTTCATCATGCGCCGTAATCGGTGACGTACAGACGCACAGCCTGCAAGCGGATGAAAACGTAATATTGCACGGCCACTGCATTTCACTTTCAGACGGCGCGCTCTATGAAGAATCCGTAAGCTCTTGGCAGGACACACAGGCCATCGCATCAAGATCGATCCTTCAAAATATCCATATTTCTTTGGACAATACCATGTTCAGCCCGGACGTTACCCAGAACATTTCGGCAATGAGAGAACGTTCCGAAAAATCGGAGAACAAGAGAAAATAGATGGAAGGTGTTGACGCATTAAATTCAGGGCTTTATTTTAACGCGGCACAAGCAGCAGCAAGTGAAGCTGCAAGACAGGCTCAAGAAAAAAAGAAAAGCGAAAAGACAAAAAAAACAGCGTTTTCTTCAGCCTTTGAAAAAGCCCAGGCCGAGCACCAGCTGATTTCCGAAGGTCTTCCACCGGAGATTGCAGGAATGAGCGCGGAAGAAGCCGTTGTGTTTTTGAAAGACGCAGCCGACATTGCCGCCGAAAAACTGAAATCTTCACAGCTGCCTGAAAATTTCGCCGATTACCGCAAAAAAGTCAGCCAGTTCATGAAATACATTGTAAAAAACAATTTTTCTGTCGTCCAGCACACAAGGGCACCCAAAAGAGGCCGGAAAATGGCTCCCCAGACACAGATAGTCGTAATCAACCAAAAATTGGACGAAATGGCTCAATGGCTTCTGCACAGCCACTCAGACACACTGCAGATGCTTGCAAAGATTGAAGAAGTAAGCGGTCTTTTGGTAGACTTAATGGCAACGTGATTGATAAAATAGGAATGTAGAAAACAGGAGTTTTTATGTCAGATATTTTTGAAAATGATATATACGATGAAAGCGAAGACATATCCGAACTTGAAGACAATGACGGCAGCTCATACACCTCAAGCTCTTTCGTTTTCTCAAGCAATCTTTACAAGCTCAAGCTCGAATATTCATGCGAAGGGATTTATGCAGAATTCCCGGACGGCGTTGAACCCGTGGTCGGCGGTTCGGTTATAGTTCCCACGCGCTACGGTGAAGATTTGGCTCTCAATCTTGGAAAAGCCGAATGCCCGATCGGAATAAAGCCGTCAGATATAGTCAAGGTCACAAGGATTGCAAACGAGCATGATTTGAACCAGGCAAAGGAACTTGCAAAAGAAGAGGAAAAAGCATTTAAGATTTTCAAGGAAAAAGTAGAGCTTCACAAGCTTGACATGAAACTGATTGCGGTTCACTTTTTAGTCGGCGAACAGAAAGCCCTTTTCTTCTTTTCCAGCGACAACCGCGTTGATTTCCGGGAACTTGTAAAAGATTTGGTCTCGATTTTCAAAATGCGCATAGAACTCCGCCAGATTGGTGTACGTGACGAAAGCAGGATTACCGGCGGATTGGGTGTATGCGGACGGCCATATTGCTGCCATCAGGTAAGCGACAAACTGCGCCCTGTAAGCATACGCATGGCAAAAGAACAGAACCTGAGCCTGAACTCCATGAAAATCAGCGGGCAGTGCGGAAGGCTTTTGTGCTGCCTTAGCTATGAATATGACTGGTACTCCGAAGCAAAGAAAAACCTGCCGAATGAAGGAGTCCGCCTGTTCTATGACGGTACGAATTTCAAGGTGACGGAAGTGAATCCCGTAACATCCGTTATAAAAATCAGCGGAGAAGACGGAAGGCTCATTGAAGTCAACGCACAAAGATTTTCAAGAAAAGGCAACCGCTGGGAAATCAAGTAGCCGAAATCCCTACAGGAAATATCCGTTCATAAGACCCTTGCCCTTTACCTCAACCTGAACCGGTCCCTGCCATGCAAAATCATTTTTAACATGATTGTATGTTGATTCGGACACATGGACTCTCAT
Organism: Treponema sp.; assembly: GCA_017421145.1. Next base: position 711 of record JAFOTA010000161.1, on the reverse strand, counting down.
CGGCTCCCCTGTGCTTTCCATGCGGCTTGCAACGTTAACGGTGTCACCCCAGATGTCGTAGATGAACTTGGTTTTTCCAATGACACCCGCAACCAGCCCACCCGTGTTGATTCCTACACGAATCTGCACTTTGACCGGAAAAGCCTCGTTGAACGTACGGACATCGTCAAGAAGCCCCTGTGCAAAGCGGATCATCTTTTTCTCTTCCCCATCATCTGCGGATTTTGATGAAAGACCTGCCACCGCCATGTAAGCGTCACCGATCGTCTTGATTTTCTCAATGCCCTCACGTTCCGCCCTCTCGTCAAAAAGGGAGAACATTTCGTTCAGCATGGCAACAGTCTCGTCGGCAGACATTCCGCTGCTCATCTTTGTGAATCCGACGATATCGGTGAAAAGAACAGTGGCTTTTGGAATCCTGTGGGCAATCACCCTGTCCGGGTGCTCGGTCAGCTCCCTTGCGACATCCCTTGGAAGAATGTTAAGAAGCAGATGCTCGGCTTTTTCGTTTGCCACACGAAGCTCCCGGGTCCTGATCCTTACGGTTTCCTCAAGCTCCTTTTTGTAACGCTTCAACATTTCGACTTCAAGACGGTGAGCGCGTTCGACAGCCAAATTCAGATTCTGAAGCTCGAACACATACAAGACAATCACCATTCCTACCGTTGACAAAGAGCCAAGCGCAAGCCCGTTAGCAAAAAATTGAAGCAC
>JAFOTA010000160.1 GCA_017421145.1 Treponema sp. | reverse complement strand
TCCGGCGAGAGATGATTTTATTTCTGACATGAAATCTGGAAATCTTTTTGTCGGAATCATTAATAAAGAGATTGCCGTAGTTTATGTGCTGAACAAAAATCAGGACGATGCATATTTTTCTGCATCATGGGAATATACGGGAGAAAATTTTTGCATAATCCACCGTCTTTGCGTAAATCCGAAATTCCAAAATCAGGGTGTCGCAAAAAATACGCTCCGCCACATTGAAGATGAACTGGTTAAAAACGGTGTCGAGGAAATCAGACTTGATGTTTTTTCTAAAAATCCGTTTGCGCTCAGGCTCTATGAAAATGCCGGATATAAAAAGACCGGAACGGCTGACTGGCGCATGGGTAGATTTTTTTTGATGGAAAAAGTACTATATTAATATGGAAATAAAACTGAACGAATTCGACAACGGAAAAGCATTTGATTTTGGAAAGACTTCTGCCGATTATGCAAAGTACCGTGACATTTATCCAGAAGAATTTTACAATAAACTTTTGGAATTGAAAATCGGAACGGAAGGTCAGAAAATTTTGGATCTTGGAACAGGAACCGGTGTTCTTCCGCGCAACATGTACAGGTTCGGAGCGGAGTGGACGGGAACTGACATTTCGGAAAACCAGATAAAATATGCACGCGAGCTAACGGAAAATGCGGGGCAAAAAATTGAATACATAGTTTCATCTGCAGAAAAGCTTGATTTTCCCCCGGAGTCTTTTGATGCCGTTACGGCATGCCAGTGCTTCATGTATTTTGACAAATCGGTGATCGTTCCTAAAATCGCGGGATGGCTGAAAAACGGCGGGCACTTTGCTGTTTTGTTTATGGCATGGATTCCTGCTGAAAGTGAGATTGCATCAGAAAGCGAAAAGCTTGTGCTGAAATATAATCCTGACTGGAACGGCTGTGGATGGAAGAGAAACCCTGTGACGTTCCCGGATTGGGCTGAAGATTTTTTCACTTTAGAAGATGCGGTCGGTTTTGATGTGCCTGTTACGTTCACCCGCGAAACATGGCACGGAAGAATAAAAGCATGCCGTGGAATAGGAGCATCCTCACTTACGGCAGAACAGATTGCTGCATGGGAAAAAGAGCATCTTGATTATCTTAAGACTGTTCCTGAAAAATTCGATATAATTCATTACGTTACGATTTTAAATTTGAGAAAAAAATGAGCGCAAAGAATTTTCAAAGAAGCTTTCAAAATACTCAGACTCATTTTATCGGAGTGCTTGTCCCGGATGATTTGACGCACACGCTTGAAGATTGCCGCCGCTACATGAATGAAAATTTCGGCTGCAAATCTGGTTACGGAACGCCGGTTCATGTGACTCTCGTTCCTCCGTTCAAGCTTCCTGAACCGTATACGACAAAAGACATTGCAGGTGCAATAAAAGCGGATGTCCTTTTTGATTCTGCTTTGCTTTGTTTTTCTGCTTGCGTAAAAAATTTTGACGCATTCGGAGACCGTACGATTTTTGCAAAAGTTGAGACAGATGAAAAATGGACGAAGCTCCGTGACGCAGTTTTTTCTGCCGTGCTTAAAGCTGCTCCTGAATCAGTGAGAAAAGATAAAAGACCGTTTCAGCCGCACCTGACAGTCGCAAACCGGGACATTCCTCCCGGCTCTTCTGCAAAAGCTCTCGAAACGATGAACGAACTTAATCTTTTTACGAGTTTCAAAGTGGACAACATTACCATCTTTGAACGCAACGGAGGCAAATGGATTCCTAAGGTCTCGTTGGAAGCGGGAGAATGATTTTCCGAAATGCATGTTTTTTGATGTGCCACGATAAGTAGCAGAAAATGTGCAAAGTGTAAGCCGTGGTTTCTATTAAAAAAAGAGAAAAAGGGTAGAATGGAATCATCAAAGAAAATCTAGGGAACCGCTGATTAATACGGGAAAGGAGGACATGCTTATGACTTTTGGAGAAAAATTGCGTGAATCAAGAAAGGATGCCGGGCTTTCACAAGAAGGGCTTGCGGAGAAACTGAATGTGTCTCGTCAGGCAATCACAAAGTGGGAAACGAATGCCGGGATTCCTGATATTGCAAATCTTATGGCGATATCGAATCTGTTCGGGATTACGCTTGATGATTTTGTGTCCGAGGAAAAGCTTGCCAAGCAGGTGAAGTCACGGCTTTATGAGAGTACGACTGAATACGACATTGACGGTTCCAAGAGTTTTGATATCAAGCTCGGCGGTGCAAAATCGATTTCTGTTTGTGGAGGCGGCGAGGAAAAAATCAAGGTGGTTCTTTCTTCCGACACTTTTTCAAATATTCAGCAGGATTTTAAAACCAAAATCGACGACGTAAGGAACAGAATTGACATCAACGTAAACCGGGCGAAACAAGTCAGCGAATCTGCGGCAAAAGAACAGCTTTATATAGAAGTTATTCTTCCGAACAAATATATTTCAGGAGTGGAATTGGATGCATCATGCGAAGTGCTTTCGCTTGCGAATGTCGTTTGTGAGGATATTGAATTTGACGGCCGCGCATCTCAGGTGAATGTTGACGGATTGGACGGGACTTTTGAAATCAACTGCAATCTTGATATGAAAATCAATGCATCTGGTTTCAACGGGGCAATCGAGCTGAATCAGATCAAGTCAACGTCACGCATTGTTCTTCCAAAAAATCTGCCTTTCCGTTCCGTTAAAAAAGGAATTGGAAATACGGTTATTTTTGAGGAGAACGGTTCTGCTTCGGAAAATTTTTCTTCTGAAGATTCGGAGAACGTAATTGAATTGACAGGAATGAACAGCGAGCTTATCATTGAAAGAAAATGAAATATTATATTTAAGGAGAGATTTATATGAACGGTCGCCAGAAAACAGCTGTGGTGTTGAACATTCTTATTTTTGCTTTTACGGTTTTTGCAACGGTCAGCATGATCATCGGGTTTTATTTTATGGGAGAAGTCAAGCTTCTTTCATCAAGGAATTTCCATGCATTCAAGTATTTCACCGTTGATTCGAATGTGTTTGCAGGAATCATTTCTTTGGTCTATCTTGTCATAAAGCTTTCTCCGTCCGGTAGAAAAAGCCTGAAGATTTCCAAGGTGCTTTATGTCCTGAAGCTTGCGGCTGTAACCGGAGTGACGCTCACGATGATGGTCACAGTGTTTTTTCTTGCTCCGCGCACGACTACGACTTATTTTGATTATTTCAAGAACTCGAATTTTTTCATGCATTTTCTGACACCGGTTCTCTGCATAATAAGTTTTGTTTTCTTCGAGCCTGTTGAAAAAGCTTCGTTCCCTGTAAGTTTTGCCGGAATCATTCCTATGGTGCTCTATGGATTTTATTATATTCCGAACGTTCTCCTTCATCTTGAAAACGGAAAGCCTACGCATGCCTACGATTGGTACGGATTTTTGGACGGCGGGATGAACACTATCTGGTTTGTGGTTCCGGTTGTCCTTCTTATCACATGGTTTTTTTCCGTGGCGCTGTGGGCGTTGAATAAGAAGTTTGCCGGAAAGTCTGGTAAATAGCTGGTTAAAAAAGAGAACCGACTATCGATGCTTTTGACATTAATGGCCGGTTCTCCGTGAAAGCAAATTTTTTCTGCCTATTTTTTCTTGAATCCCTCTTTCTTTACGATTTCGAAGTTTTCTGTACGGATCCTGAACACCTGCCACTGTGCTTCGCTTTTTAGTCCTGGAATGTCATAGTTCCATCGTTTTGCCGAAAGAATAGGTGGTTTTAGGCAGAACTGTACGTCACCGTGCCAGCCTATGCCGAGATCAAGTGCAAGCTCTGTCGTAAGCACAAAATCTTTCGAAGGAGTGAATCCGAATCCAAGGAATCCTGTAAGCGGGGCAAACAGGTCTATTCCGCCGCCGATTGAAACGTCAGCACCTGCTCCGAGTATGGTGTAGCCGATTCCTGCTCCCAGCCTGAACTCGACGACCGGGCAGATCGTCACCTTTGCGCCTCCTCCGTAATAAGACTTGTTTTCGTCGATTGTGGTTATTCCGACAAATGCCGTGCTTTCCGTGTTTTTAGAGGAAGAAGAATATGTGTCTGCGTAGAATGTCCATACCTTCGGTGCGACTCTTTTTCCGAATGCCGTGTACCATTCCCTGAACCCCCAGTCAATTCCGGCTTTGCAGTCAATTACTGACAGGAATATTCCGCCGACCGTCACATTGTTGAACTGTACGACCGCCTGAATCTTGAACAGAACGTCGAACTGCGCATCGAACGTGAACACGAAAGGAATCTCAGGAATTGGGTTGAACGCCTGGTGTGTGCTTTTCGCATCTTTTGAAGGACGGATTGTGTTTACGCTTGAGGATTTTTGTATCTTGTCGTCCCAGTTGAAATACCATGTGTCGAAGCCCAAATCTTTCTGCACGTTCGTATTTTTCATGATGTCCATGTAATCCTGGATTTCCTCTGCCGTGTAGTTTTGATCCGGGAATTTTTTGTTGAATTCTGCGGTCACGTCCTTGATGTCTTTTTCCTCAGGAGCAGTGCCTGCAAAAATGGATGTGGCGGCAACGTTGACTCCGATGTTGTTTTTAAGCTCGAATTTCAGGAGAAGCCCAAGTTTCAGCTGAACGCTCGGATTCGCATTTGCAAAGCTGATTCCTCCTGCAACGCCGATGCTTATGTCGCCGTTTGCTCCCTTCACTATGTCCTTCAGCCATTTCTGGTTGGTAAGCGTGGCGAACAAAGGAGCAAAGTTGTAGCTCTTGAGCGTTGAGAAATATTTTTCGATGGCATCCTTCTTTATCTCGTATTCAATGTATTCTTCGACCATTTTGCCGTGGTCATCCTTGTATTTTTCTGTTGCCTCTGCAACGTACTTTTCCATTTCTTTTTCGAATGACGTTGATTTTTTACCGCCGTTCTTCCGTGCCGCTTTGGTCAGGCTTCTTTCATCGCTTTCTTCTTCTTCTTCTTCGTAATCATCCGCAATCTGGCCGAAATCAACGTAGAACCATGGAAGGATGCTGCTCAATGTTGAGGACATCATGTTCACTTCAGGACAATTTTCTGGATAGAAAAGCGCGAGTGAGTGCCTGTTGAAAATGATCCGCTCCGTATCTTCCGTAATTGGAACCGCAAGCTGGGCGTTGATTTCATCTGCGACGGAACCTGGATTTGCAGCCGTAAGCTTTGTTATGAACGAAGGATCCCTGATAAGCCTGTTCAGGTATGCCACGTTGTCTGCAATGCTGCGTGAAGAATAGTTTTCCGTAACTATATCTTGCGGCATGAGTGAAAGAAGCTTTTTGATGTCGAATTCATCCAGAAATTCGTTTGCGTTGAATTCGAAATCTTCAGGTTTTGAATCGGAGGAAATCTGCTCCAGTGCATCAAGATCCCCGTCATTGATTGCCCTTGCGTTGCGTCCGTTCCTTTCTTCTCCGACATAGCGTGAGATTGTGTTCAGCTCAGTGTCAAAAACATAGTCGCCGTATGAGATTGCCGAAACAGCAGCACGGTTGGAAGTTCCCACGTCATATTTGTTGATGACGTACTGACCGTATGAGTTTATTCCGAGCAATCCGTTCGGATATACGCTGCGTGCATATTGCATCGGAACGATAGAGAACATTGCCGCCGTGTCCGAAACTTTCATGTCGCAAAGGAATGTGAGCCACATGTTGTCCTTCACTCCCTTGCGTCCGGCATCGGGTTTTGTATACTTGATGTCCGGTTTTCCGTCGCCGCTTATGTCTGCTGATTCCCCGGCGTTGAGCATGAAATTTCCTGCCTGTATTGCACCAGGACTTCCTGATTCCGGGAACCTGAAATATGTGAAGGATACTGATTCCTTTGAGATTTTGTCAATCAATATGTATCCAAGCTCGTAGTCTGTCTTTGAGTTGCGGTAGGTGTACTGTCCTGAACCCAAGTCTATTTTATCTACCCTGCCGATTCTGGTTCCTACGACCACTCCTGAGGAAAGCTGGTTTGCGTTTGCATCTTTCGGACTGTAGAGTACAGAGCCGCCCATGAATGTCATTTTCTCAACGTCGTTGCGGTTCATCAATGCGCGTATGTCTTTTATTGCGGATGATGAATCTGCATTGGCTGAGTCAAGCTGCATTGAACATCCTGCCGTCAAAACAAGCGCCGCAAAAACAGACGCACCGTATATTATCATTCTATGTATTTTCATACCGTTCTCCTTGTGTCAAAGCCTGAATCATCCGTACTACTCAAAGCAGTAGACCGCATAGGCATTGTAGGATGCGTCCTTGAATCCGCTCTCAACTTTTCCGTCGTCCATTCCAACCAGATATTGTCCGTCTTTCATGGAATAGTTCTGCGATGATGTCCACACGGTTTCGTCAAGGGCTTTTCCGCCGCATTTTTCTATGGAAAAGTTTACTATGTGTATGTACTCTGCAAGCTCGAATGCTTCTGAAGCTGTCGGCAGATACCATCCGTCGGTGAATTTTTCAAATCCGTTGTTTTTTCCGTAGTTGACGGCGTAATCGAATGCAGGATAATCAGCTGATGAATTCTTTGCGTTTTTGTCGTAAAGTGCAACGTTGCTCCATGTCTTCCTTCCGTCCATAAGCCCCAAGAATCCGCCGTTATCGTAAAATCCTTTTTTTATGCTGTATTCCTGTGAGACAAGCATGCTCTGGTTTGCCATGATGTTCTCGTCATGACCGGCCGTTCCTTCCGGTGCAAATTGCAGAGGCTCCGACGCTTTAAGTCCTACTCCGAGCACACGGTCAGATTCCTCAAAGTGACCTCCCCTGACAGAAAATATTACTGCCATAGGCTTTGCGCTTCCCTTGTATCCGTCAAGCTGTATAGGAGAAAGAACGGTTCCGTCGTCCATTACTATGTCTCCGAGAATATAGTTTTTTCCGCCGCGCTTTTTTTCTTTTTCATGGAAACAGTAGACTGCCCTTGAAGAATATGATTCCTGCCTTGAATCTTCCGAGAGCTTTCCATTGGAAAAATCGATGCTGTAGTTTTTGCTTCCGTCTTTGTATGCGCATGATGACGTCCAGTATTTTGTTTTTGAAATCAAAGAGCCGCCGGCCGCCGCTATAGATTCGTTTACGGAATCCATGTTCTGATACAGTTCGAAGAGTTCCGCCGTACTTGGAAAATACCATCCGCTCTTGTAAATGCCCAGATCTTTTCCTTCACCATAGGATACCGCCGCATTGTACGCAGGCAGGAGATGTTTGTTTGATTCTATAAATTTCAAATCTTCAGCGGAGAAGTTGTATGTGATTTTCCTTCCGTCAAGATTTCCGGTGAATCCTTCATTGTCGAATGCGTCCAGTTCGTCATAGTATACCTGGTTCCTGACGAGCGCTGCCTGAAAAGCTGAGTTTTCTGAAAGTACGGTTTTCAGTTCTACGCTTGCAAGCATGAGATCTGTGCCGGCATCTTCAAGCGATATGCCGAGAACACGGTCTGACCGCTCTGAATCTGCCCCGGTGACGCTGAATATGACCGCTACAGGTTTTGCATTCCCTTTGTATGATGCATATCCGTCCTTTGAAAAAACGTTTCCGTCGCTCATTATGATGTCGCCGACATGATACGCCCTACTGCCGCCGCAAGAGATAAAAACAGCCGCAATGGCCAGCAGGGAGAAGAGCATAACAGCTCCTCTTCTTTTAAAAAAAGTCATTGAAGACCTCCATGGAATGATTTTTTACTTTATGAAATAGGTCACCATAAAGGTGAAAGAAGATGATTCAGTTCCGGGTGTCGAAGGTGAGGCTGAAAGGTATGTTTCGTGTCCGAAGTTGCGCTGCGTAGTGGTGCCTGTGCTGCATTTGACCCATTCACAGCAAAACGAAACCGCCCATTTCCTCCATTGCACTTCCGTCCCGATCATAAAACCGTTTCCTCCGGTCATAAAATCGTTGAACTGCGTGGCTCTCTCATTGTGCATGTCGATTGAATCGCATTTGACGTAGGGATACCATCTGCCGGAAAGCTTTATGTGCCAATCCTGCAGAAATCTGTATTCCGCACCAAGCGAAACAAAGGGCATGAGAAACTGCTGCTCATAAGTGATGACAGTTCCCGTAAGAGGATATTTTTTTAAATCCTGGGACCAGTAACCGCCGTTCGAGTTATCAAGGCTCCCGTATTGAAGATATCCGCCGCTTGCCTCCATTTTCTGGTTGTAATAGCGGAATCCGATCTGCGGAACGATTCTGAAATCTCCGGGCAGAAACTCATATCCGACCTTGGCCTCAAGCTCATAGTGCTTGTTCATTATAAGCTCGCTTCTGCTGAAATTCGTTGCAAGGCTGCGGTCGCTTTTCAGATAATCCCAGTCTTCCATTGCACCGTTTTTTATCGGGATGACAGTAAGAAGGCCGGCATCAAGGACGATGTGCATTATGCCCAGACTTCCGCCGAGAGCAATGCAGGGTGAGAACCAGGAGTTCCAGTCAAGGCGGCTCATCACGTCACCGTTTCCATAATACACGAATTCTTTCACCATGGAAGACTGACCGCCCGCATTTACTGTGAATGAGCAGCTCAGGTTACGTTCCGCCCAAGACTTAGCGTTGCCTTCCGTGTCTGAAAACGCATGGAACCCAATCAATATTAAAAATGCCGTCAGGAATATGCTTCTCTTCATCCTTACCTGAATTCTTGCACGCTTTTTAAAATAATGCAATGTTTTTTTTTAATTGCAAATTTCTTCTATATAGTTATACTTTTTGGCCGATATTATATGGAATCTTGAAAAATTTTAGTTTTTGGAGATTTCATATAGATAAAATTTTAAATTTTGTGTTACAATTGAAGATGGCGTTGGTTTTATGCAGTAGGTGTTATGATTCGGAAAGGCTGAATAACGCTTGCCGTGTTAATCAGCAGCTTTTTATTCGTTAAATGTACGGAGTGTGTAAAATGAAATTGAATAATGTTGCAAAAAAGGGGAGCGTAAGCAAAATCATTGCGGCATCCCTTATTTCTTTGATCAGCATGCCGGGACTGGGTTTTTCTGCCCCAAAGAAAAATCAGAGCGGTATGTCCAAGCAGGAGATAGAGGCTGCTGAAGCTGAAGAAGACCTTTCAACCGATGAGATTGTCGATGCGTTCTATGAATGGTACGGATATATTCCAGACAAGAATGATGACAAGACTGCATACAACTTCCTTAGCAATGATTTGTATTCTGATTACGATGACGGCAATTACGAAATCTGCTATTATGACGACAATGCCAATTATCCGATAATTTCATCCCAGAATCTGGCTGCACACAATCTTTCTGCTTCAAAACCGAGCGCACAGTCTTCTTCATACTCTGATGATGATGACGATGATGACACGCTGAGCAGAAGAGGTTCCTACATTTCCAGAAAAAAGCCGGGAAAGAAAACCGATTCAAAAAAAGTGTCTGATGATGACAAGCCTGTAAGCTCCAGGGGTTCATATAATTCTTCCAGCAGAAAATCAAAGAAGAAGATCGTGACGGATGATGATGAGGTCATAGCAAAGAAAGACGATCCAAAGAAGAAGGACGACAACAAAAAGAAAGACGACCCAAAGAAGGACGATACCAAGAAGAAGGATGAGCCTAAGAAGGATGACAACAAGAAAAAGGAAGTGACTGCTTCTGATGAAAAGCGCGAGAAGTTCGTAAACTGCGCGAAGTCATATCTCGGAACAAGGTATGTGTTCGGTGGAACAAGCCGCTCAGGAATAGACTGCTCTGGTCTGGTTTATCTTGCCGCTCAGGATGCAGGACTTGGAACTCTCCCACGTACCGCAAGAACCATGTACAACATCGCAAGTAGAATCGACAAGTCTACAGCAAAGAGCGGAGATTTGGTTTTCTTCACACAGGGCTCAAGCATTACGCATGTCGCAATCTATCTCGGAAACGACACGATCCTTCATGCAGTGAGCGACGGTTCAAAGACAGGCGTAATCACGACAAAACTTTTTGCTGACAACTATTGGAGCAAATATTTCTATGCCATGGGCCGCATAATTTCCGACTAAATGGAAATGACTGTCTGAATCTTAATGTAAAATTCCGATGAAGCTTCAAACGGCGGATTCGGAATTCTGCACAAGGATTTCAGGCGGTCAATTTTTTTTACAGAACATCAAAAAATAAAACAATCAATTTACGATAAAATGAACGTCACATATCCAGACAATTCTACAATCCTGCGCCTTGCAATGGAGCAGTCGGCTTTTGATTCAAACTGCAATCCCGAAGATTTTACGAAACTTGAAAATGTTTTTACGGAATCCGTTGAAAATAAAAACGCGCATAAATATCTGGAGCTTCCGCATGTGTGCGACCTTGTTTCATACGGCGGCAATGTAGTCGTTTCTGCCCGCGCTGATTTTTTACCGGACTTGAAATCTCTTATAAATTCAAAAGAAGCGTACAGATGGTTCGAGACACCCGGCATTTATTTATTGAACGAGCTCCTTGAAAAAGCTGATTCGCGCATTTGTTTTATGGCAGATTATTTTCTCCCGGATGCTGAAAAGATTTTTGAAGCAGGAAAAGATTTTGACAAAAGCAATTTTCCCTATGAGCTTAAAGTTCTTTCGCAGACTGATTTTGAAGGATTGTATACCGACCAGTGGAGCAATGCGCTTTGTGAAAAACGCCGCCAGCTTGATGTGCTCGGTGTCGGAGCTTATGACGGAGACAAGCTCGTGGGATTTGCGGGAAGCTCAGCGGACTCGGAGAATTTCTGGCAGATTGGTGTGGACGTTCTCCCAGAATACAGACGCAAAGGAATCGCTTCTGTCGTAACGAACAGGCTTGCCCGTGAAGTTTTCGCACGTGGAAAAATTCCGTTTTACTGTGCCGCATGGTCAAACATAAAATCAATACGCAACGCACTTCGCTCAGGTTTTAAGCCGGGCTGGACGCAAGTTACCGCAAAATCAAACGGATACATAAAAGAATTATAAAATTGGCAGATTATAAAAAGCGAAAAAAATGGTCAAGTCCGTGCGTTTTTATAAAGCCACTTCGCCACTCCGTCAGCGTCATTTGATTCTATCACTCCGGTCGCAACGTCTATCAGTTCCGGGACAGCATTTTCAACCGCATAAGATTCATCCGCAATTTTGAACATGTCCACATCGTTTATTCCGTCACCGAAAACGACAAGCCTTCCGCATCCGAGAAGTTCTTTCACTTGTTTTATTGCAGAAGATTTTGAAACGGCTTTCGGCATGATTTCAAGCCACTGTTCGTTTGAATATATGTCGCGCTGGTAGATGCAGTGAAATGTTTCGGCATAATTTTCAAACATCGGTTTTAATTTTTCCGGCCTGTCTATACATGTCGCATAAAATATTTCACCGTCAAAAAGTTCCTTGTCATTTTGAACCGGTCTGTCACGGCTGTCACCTTTCCGCGTGGATATAAAATCTTTTGTCGCCGCGTTGATTGTGTTTTGATTGTATGAGAATTTTTCTTCGCCGTTCACAAACGAATACACGACAGGGGAGATGTTGTTTTTCAAAAGACACTGAATCAGTTCGTGCGCAGAATCTTTTTCAAAGAAATTTTTCAAAAGCAGATTTCCGTTTGCATTGTCCCTGACGAAAGCTCCGTTATAGACGATGAGAGGAAATGCGGCTGTCATGCCTTCGGTGACTTTGTGCGCCGTATTATATGAGCGTGCCGTTGCATAAGAAAAATACATTCCGTCTTTTACCAAGTCATTTATCACTTGATTCGTGTATTCCGAAGTTTTTTGATTGCTTCTCAAAAGCGTTCCGTCAAGATCCGAAACATAAAGCGTCTTTGTTTTTTTGCCCGTCATTTTTTCATTTTACAGTGAATAATTTTTTTTGTCAGCAACTGGATGCCAATGCTAGAACATGCAGTAAAAAAATGCTATGCTGAAACTATGTTCAGTCTCTACCACGGAAGCAACATGCTTGTTAGTGTACCGGATGATTTTTTGAATAACAAAGATTTTCATGTTCTTGATTTTAAAAAAGCTGACGAGCAATGGCTTGATAAGGAGATACGCGTATGATTCCAGAAAT
>JAFOTA010000022.1 GCA_017421145.1 Treponema sp. | reverse complement strand
ATTGTGCAACGGAAATCTATGCCAAAAAAGCACCCTGCATGAGGCCTTCAAACTTGCAGAGTTTTCCGCTCGCCTCAAGTATGTCCTTGTAAACCCCGGCTCCGGTAAACGCAAAGACCGCATCTCCCATAAGCTCAGCATCGTGGCACACAGGGATGTTCGCTTTCATGCCCGTAACGTCGCACTTCATCTTTATCCATTCCTGGTTTCCGGCCTGACCGCCTGCAATCGTAAATTCATCCGGGAAAACGGTTGACGTTCCTGCCACAGCTTTTTCAAGCACTTTCAGACCGTCGCGGATTTTCATGGCTATTTCGAGCATCATGTATTTTCCCTGATCATAGATTGCATCCATGCCGTCGTTGAAAATGGTTTCATGCACCGCTTCATCATAGCTCATGCCGCGCCCTTCATGTTCTTCAAGACGCTTTTTGTATTCTGAAAATTTGATTCCGGTATCAGGAAGAAGAATGCTTGCGTTCCAAAGCCCCGGAATGATTGAAGGCAGGGTCCTTATTCCCGGAGCCTCTATTTTTTCTGCAGTGCAAAGATTAAGCCCCTCGCTTGAACCAGCACGGTCACAGAGCTTACCCGGTGAAAGAGTTCCTGTTCCGACCAAGGCAGCCACAAAATCAGGTGCACCGCAAAATACAGGAAGCCCCTGAACTATGCCGTTTTCCTGATGCGCAAAAAATTCAGCAGTATTTGCGGTCAAAGTGCCGGCAGAGCTTGACGGAGCCGTAAAATCAGGAAGCTTTTGAAAACCGGAGTCCAATCCTGCTTCAGAGAGAGAACCTTTTGTCCAATATGCCTCTTCGAATCTTTTTTCAGGAAGGATTGTAAGGGCTTTTCCGGTCAAAAGATAAATCAGATATTCAGGCCCCGAAAAAACACGGGCAGAACTTTTCCATGCATCCGGGAACATTTTGCTGAACGGATACAGCCTCGGCACAAAAAGGGATGCGGACGTAAAAGCCCTTGTGCAGTCAGGCGGGACAGGAGCATTCCACAAAAGGGTTTCCCCTCCTTCACCGACCAATGTAGGGCCGTTTCCGCTTATGGCGATGCAGTCCACCCTGCATTCTTTTTCCGAAGCAAATATCTCGTCCATGGCAGATTTAAGGGCCTTAAGCCAGACCGAAGACTCTTCATGAACCGCGGTCTTTTCAAAAATCTGCCTGCTGTATGAAACGACATTTCCCTGCGAATCAATAACCGCAGTTTTCAAGGATGAAGTTCCGATGTCAGCGCAAAAAACATTGTTCATATCAAATTCCCGGATGTCAAAAAATCATGCAATAGGATCGCAGTTGTTCGTTGACTTTCCTTTCGGGTCAAGCGGATCTGCAACCTGTGCGTCCTTTGTTTCCGCAGGCTTGCTTGATTTTATCATCTTGTCGATTATGGAACGGTTGTCCAGCAAATCAGAAAGCGACTGACCGTGGTGCAGCCTTGTGATTACGTTTGCAAAAAGTCCGCTTACGTTCGTGCTTATATACCACTCTTTTTTACAAAGCTCTTCGTGGTAAACGGCATTGGTTCCGATGATCCTGTAGAAAAGTCCCTTCTGATATGCTTCGTCAAAAAGCTGTATTGCATTTCCTGTAAAGAACGGAAGGCTGATTGCCGCGATGACCTTTGTGGCTCCCTGATCGTGGAGGAATCCCATGGCCTTGAGCAAGGTACCGCCGGTACCGAGCATGTCATCCGCAAGGAACGCAACCTTTCCCTTAACGTCACCCAAAAGCTTGATGCTCTTGATGTTGGTGTTCTTTGCATCCTGGGTTACTACGGAATAATCCCTTTCCTTATAAATCATCGCGAGAGGCTTTTTAAGACCGGTTGCATAGAATTTGTTCCTGTCGATTGCACCAGTGTCCGGGCTTACTACGACCAGATCCTCTTTCGTAAGGTCGATTACGCGTGAAAGCTCCCTGATGATCTGATATGAAGCGTGCAGGTTCTCGCAGTGCGTGTGGCTGAACGCATTGATTATTTCGCGTGAATGGAGATCAAGCGTTATGATTCTCTTGACTTCCATGTTTTCATATATGTGACCGAGCAGGGCGGCAGTAAGACCTTCCCTTCCCTTTTTCTTGTGCTGGCGGCTGTAAGGATAAACAGGAAGAACCAAAGTTATCTCCCTTGCACCTGCCTGACGAACCGCATCGATTGCCACGAGAAGGCACATTACGTGGTCGTTCACGCTGAGCGAAAGCTTGTTCTTTCCGTCATTAAGGGAAATCAGCTCATGATTCTCAACGTCCTGGAAAATGAAAACATCCTTTCCGCGGATACACTCATTCAGCTCGCACTTGAACTCTCCGTTGGCAAAAAAAGTAAAGCGTGTGTCCAGCTTGAACTGAGGCGCACGGTACTTGTCAACCATTCCGCGGATGCACAGGTCGCTTGTATGTAGATCGTTGTCCATGTTTATCTGGCGGACCAAAGATTCCCTGTCCAGATTATAACGCTTGGAAATGACATCACTTTTCAGTGAGAAACGGTGCTTGTACATGTGCCTGAGGTGCGTGATCACTTCATCAGCGAATGATTCTCCTCCAGGGCATGCTACAACGGCAAGATCGGTCGGTTCAGAATACGGCATTATTCTTGACTCCCCTATAATAACGAAATGAAGATTTTCCTATAAACAAAGCTTACGGAAACCAACTGCCCTATAATACACCATTTCGCCGTCCGAGGTCAACGAGAGCGGAACGCCGGAAAATTCATCCGCGGTGATTGAATTTAAATTGATTGAATTTAAATTCAACAAAACACTTGACAACACCGCAGCTATGATTTATATTGAATTTAGATTCAATGAATACAGATTCAATAAGATTTACGGAGGAGTCAATCATGGAAACGGCGGAAAAGAAAAAGGTTGTCGTAATCGGCGGCGGGATCGCGGGGCTTTCGGCAGGAATCTACGCGCTTCTTTCTGGATTCGAGGCGGAAATCTACGAAAAGAATTCCGTCCCCGGAGGAGAATGCATCGGCTGGAACAGAAAGGGATTCCACATCGACAACTGCATCCACTGGCTCACCGGCACAAAAAAAGGCACGGAGCTTTATGAAGTATGGAAAAAATTAGGTGCGCTGGACGACGGCACGGAATATGCCCCGGTAGATTCATTTTTCACTGCATGCTGCGGCGGAAAAAAAGCGACCCTGTGGAATGATTTACGGAGAACGGAAAAAGAACTTATCGAAGCGGCTCCCGAAGATGAAGAGGAGATAAAAAAATTCATACAGCATGTCGAATACTCAAAGCAGTGCGTATTCCCGGCAGGAAAACCCATGGAGATGTGGGGGATAAAAGACTACATAAAAATGGGCATGTCGATGAAAGATTTCCCAAAGGTGATCAAGGAGTTCGGAAAGATTTCGCTTTTGGAATACAGCAAAAGATTCAAGTCACCCCTCATGCGGCATCTCATCTGCGACTATCTTCCGAAAGAATATACGGCCTATTCATTTTT
>JAFOTA010000159.1 GCA_017421145.1 Treponema sp. | reverse complement strand
AACCGTTTCCATCATCGCAACTTCATCGATTTCTGGAAGTCCTACATTTACGTCCAGAACCTGAGCGCCTTTTGCTTCCTGCGTTATTCCTTCGTTCAATATATATGGAATGTCATTCTGGCGCAAAGCTTCCTTGAATCTTTTTTTTCCGGTCGGATTTATCCTTTCTCCGATCAACACAGGTGACTTACCGAATTCAACGTAGCGCGAACATGAAGTGATTGCCGTAACGTTTTTATCTTCAGGATATTCAGGTCGGATTTTTCCTTCGTTTTCAAGCTCCCTGACTTTTTCAACCAAAAGCCGGATATGTTCAGGCGTGGTTCCGCAACATCCTCCGACAACAAGCGCACCATCTTCGCAGAATGAAGAAACAATTTCCGCAAAGCGTTCAGGACTTACATCATAAACTGTTTTTCCGTTTTCACTTCTCGGAAGTCCGGCATTTGGATTTACGATGACGGGTAGGGAAGCGGCATTTGTCAGGCGGGAAACGATAGGCTTCATCTGTTCCGGTCCAAGACTGCAATTCATTCCGAGTGCGGTAACGCCAAGACCTTCAAGAACTGCCACCATGACTTCAGGAGAAGATCCGGTCAATGATTTTGCATCTTGATCATAAACCGTCGTAACGAATATGGGAAGCTCGACTTCTGTTTCTGCCATAGCTTCTTTTGCGGCAATTACGGCTGCTTTTGCTTCGTAAACGTCATTCATTGTTTCGATCAGAATAAGGTCAATGTCCTGCGCCAATGCAATGCGGAAAGATTTTTTGAAAAGCAAGACGGCATCATCAAACGACAAATCTCCGAGGGGTTTTAAAAGTTTGCCGCACGAACCAATGTCGAATGCAATGAAGTGCGGGTCGCTGTTTTCTTTTTCAATTCTATCACGGGCGGCATTTGCATTTTTAACGGCCGCTTCTATTATCTCCTCAAGCCTGTATGATTGTATGCCGGAAAATTTTGTGGCGAAAGCTCCGAAAGTATTCGTATTCACAATATTGGAACCGCTTTTAAAATAAGAGTAATTAAGCTCAACAATATTTTCGCTGTGCTCTATGTTCCAATTTTCAGGAAGCTCTCCCGGCTGCAATCCCATTTCCTGAAGTACGGAACCAGTGCCGCCATCACAAAAGAGAATCCTTTTTCCTAAATATTTCCTTACGTCCCGCATTTTCTTCTCCCAAAACAATACAAGATGAATTTATGCCGGCTTTACACCGACAAACGCCGTCACAGATTTTTCTGGCGCCATGATAAGCGAATCCATAAGCGTCAAGCCTATTTTTCTGCAATCCAATATTTCAAAAACATTTTTCTGATATTCAAGCGGAATGTCTCCGAAGCCAGGGCTGTACCTTGGACGTGTAACGCATTTTTCTTCGGCAGCCATCTCCTTGAATTTCCTGCATAGCAAATCACAATATTCTTCTATAAACATTGCACCGGCAGCCTGCATGACAACAGCCCTTGAAGGTTCAAGCCTCTGCGCCTTCTGAATCTCCCGGTCAACTTTGGGACCAAGCGTTGCTGCAAAAAGAAATATTGAACAGCATCCTTCCAGAAATTTTGAAAGCTGCTTGCTTTTCACCTCATGCTCGGTTTTGTTTTCTCCAAAAAAAATCGTGTCACCGCAGATTTTCATCGGATAGCAAACATAGACCGCCTGAGGAAAAATCAGATTCTGAAACTGCGCTACGACTTCATCTGCCAAACCACCGACAATCTCATCCGGATTTTTTCTATCTTTCAGGGCATAACCCATATAGCGGAAAACTTCTTCCATATCGGGAACAAGGCTCCCAGGATCTGCCCGGTCAACAAAAAGGGAAGAATACGTCATGGCTTATTTAACGATGCTTGAAAGATTTTTCAAAATCTTTTCGGCCACTTCAGGTTTGTTCATCGAATAAACGTGCACATGATTTATTCCGTTGGCAAACAAATCGATAACCTGTTCCGTTGCATATGCAATACCGGCTTGTGTCATTGCGGCAGGATCATCACCGAATTTGTCGGCAATGAATTTAAAGCGCGGCGGAAGGCATGAACCCGAAAGCTTCAGTATTCTTTCAATCTGCTTTCCGTTTGTCACGGGCATTATTCCAGGCAAAATCGGAACGTATATATTTGCTGAGCGCAGTTTATAAAGATAATTGTACATAATATTGTTGTCGAAGAACATCTGCGTTGTAAGGAATTCACATCCGGCATCTATTTTCTTCTTGAGATTCTCAATGTCTTCCTTCTGATTTTTAGAATCCGGGTGACCTTCAGGATAACATGCGCCTCCGATACAAAATCCGCCGAATTTTTTTATATCATCCGCAAGCTCGTTTGCATAATGATAGTCAAGATGATCCGTTGACATACCCTGAGGAATATCACCGCGGAGTGCAAGTATATTTTCAATTCCGGCATCCTTCAATTTCTGCAGCTGGGAGCGGACAAGATCTTTTGTCGAAGAAATGCATGAAAGATGGGCTAGGGCAACCACATTTTTTTTCTGAATGTTCTGGGCAATCGTAACCGTATACTGACTGGTCCCGCCGCCGGCTCCATAAGTCACGCTCATAAAAGACGGCTTGTTGTCTGCAATGGCATCTACCGCCGAACTTACTGACTCATAAGCCGTGTCCGTTTTGGGCGGAAAAACTTCAAATGAAAGGCTCGGTTTGTCTGACTTCAATATTTCACTAATCTTCATTAAATTCCCCTTTATGTTGATAACGTTATAAATTAACGGTATAATAGTATCATGAATAGATTTTTTTTTAAACATGGTATCATCTTTATTTTTGTCGTCTTGCTGGGACTCCCCGTTTCAGCCAAGCCATTCCCCGTCACCGTAAAAGACAAGACCGGACATGAAGTGACTCTTAAGCAAAAGCCTGTGAAAATCATTTCGCTGGGTGCAGCTTCTACGGAAATACTTTATGAAGTAGGAGCCGGAAAACAGATTGCCGCAGTCAGCGATGTTTCCAACTATCCTGAGCAGGCAAAAAAGCTTCCTACAATCGGAGGATTCGATGCAAAGACAATCAGTCTGGAAAAAATCCTTTCATTTAAGCCAGATTTCATAATCATTTACAGCGGCATGCATGATTTTCTGATCCCCTCGTTT
>JAFOTA010000158.1 GCA_017421145.1 Treponema sp. | reverse complement strand
TTGAACAAATGCGAAGTCAAGATTATCAGTTTCCCCGGCAAAAAAATTGCGGATCCGGTAATTGACTAGACCCGCAATGCATGTTTTCTGATATCTTTCTTGCTCTAATTACCTAACGTCCTGCAGTTGTTGCTGGTTGTTTTTATGCCTGCAGCCGTTATCTTCAGCCCCACGCGCTTTCCTGCATAGCTTGAATTCCAACTTCCTTCCGTGTAAATTGAGGTTTCAGTTGCCAATGCAGAATGATCCCCATCGGCATCAATCCATTGATATTTGAATCCCAATCCATTCAACTCGCTAAAGACGGTTCCACTTCCAAGAACGCTATTGTAATCTAGTTGAGCAATCATTTTATATTTGTCTTCCGAAGACTTCCCTTCATCCTTGTAGAATACAGCATAGAAGAACTTATCTAAGTAAATATTTACGGGTGAGGAACTGGCTGCATGTTTGTTATGACTATAACCATGGCTACCGTTACCGGCAATTTCTTCTTTAGTCATCGCGCATATTTTTGGCTCTGTAAGTGACGTTTTGTTGCCGGGGAAGCAGATATATCCGTGATATTCGGCGTTGGCATCAAGAACAACGTCCTTGTAGTCTGCACTGGTGGTATATGCCTGTGACTGGTCTGCTATCCACAGCCTTACGGCTTTACCCGCAGAGGCCTCTTTTACAGTCTTTCCATTATCGAGTGTGTTATTCTCCGGCGTTATGTTGACGGTGTACGCCGGCTTGAAGGTACAGTTTATCTTCACGTCATAGTCCGGCATGTCAAACTTTATCGTCGTTTTTGTGGCGCTGTTTTCCGTCCTTGACACAGCGGCAAGATGATTGCCTGTCGTGGGATTGTCCACAAAGACTGTGTAGAGTCCATAGCCGGAATTGGACGTAAGCACTATCGTAACTTCGGAGCCATATCCATATTTGCCGTCCTGCATCACTGAACAGCTCGCGCTACCTATGCTGCCGTTTGATTCAGTTCCTTTGACTATGCTGTGGTAGTTCAAATCCCAGTGGGCATAAAGCGTCTGATCAGCCGTAATCTGAACCTTTGTAGAACTAGTGACCTTCGTTCCATAGGTTTTATATGGATACCATCCTTTAAATGTGTAGCCTGTCCTTGTTGGATTGGTCAGACCGGAGTATGTTCCGTCATAGGTGACTGTTATATCACTAGGCGCGGTTCCGGCTCCTGTATAATTCAAGTCAAAGCTTACCTTATACTCGCATGCCGTCCAGTGGGCGTAGAGCATCATATCTTGTGTGATCGTCACTTTATCAGTAGAAAGAACAACGTTTCCACCAGTTTTAGCAGTATACCATCCTTCAAATTTATATCCAGTTTTTGAGGTAGTTGGAAAAGTACCGTAGTTAGCATCGTAAGTAACCCTTTTAGTTTGTGTGTTAGAAACGCCGTCGTTCGCATCAAGAGTTAGATTATATTGTTTCGCTTTCCAAATCGCATACAGGGTTTTGTTTTCCGTCATTTTTATCGTTTTGACAGGGCTGCTCGTTGTGTACGTTGGATCTGAAGCACTTGATGTCGTTGCCCAACCCCTAATATTGTAGCCAGTCCTTGATACGTGCGTAAAATCTACTAATACACTTTTTCCATATCTATATGTTTTCTCTGCAGGCACCACTGCACCGTCAACCACTGGGTCGTAGCTCAGCGTATAGGTCTTTCTATCGTACTTTATTTCTATTTCCTTGTTGTCTTCTGTAAGCGGAGCATTTGTCACGGTAGGATCGTTGAATCCTGTTACGGAATATGCCGCAGCCTCGGTGTCCTGTCCCTTGAATATGGTGTAGGTCTGGTCAGGGTATGACGAGTTGTATGAGTAGTCGTCGTTGTCAATATTCTGGAAGAGGTGCTTTACTTTGTAGGTATACTTTGGTCTTACGCAAACTTTGTATTCGGCTGTCTTGCTGTCAAGATACCCGGTTTTTGCTGACCATATTTTTATCGTGTAAGTGCCTTCGCTTTCAATGGATATGGTCTTTCCGTTTCCTGTAAAACTACCTGATGAAGAAGTTCCACCACTGATTTTGTAACTGGTCGTAAGGTCTTGGGTGTCAATACTCTCCCCGTTCGTTGTTGCAGTCGGTGCAGATATCAAAAGACTTCCCTTTCCGTCCTTAAGCTCAACGTAGTTTATATCACCTGAACCGCTTGAAAGAAGCTCGTTGGTCTCAGGGTTGAGCAGAACCGGGGTTCCAAGTGTCTTTCCGCTTGAAGAGATTGCAGTCCGGCTTTCAAGCCCCGCCTCATCGTTCAGGACAATCGTAAACGTGGTGTCGTTGTTTTTGCTTATCCCGCTCAAATAATAAAGAGAATTCTTTGCCGCGTTATATGTAAATCCCAGATTTGAACCAGCAGGATTCGGAACAATACCGGCCGGTTCTTCCGTTACAAGTTTTCCTCCGCCCTTCGGCGATACAGAAACGCTTCCATCAGTGCCGAAACCAAGGGTATAAGAGTCGCCGTTTATGCTGATCGTCCTTACATCGCCATGCTTTCCGGATTGACCGAACAAGGATTTTTCGCCAAGGTTGAAGCACAAAACAAAGCTTGTGCCGTCGTTGTTTTGATTGTCGCTCAGCATAACCACGACATCCTGCGGTTTCTGCGGTGCCGAGTTGCATCTCATGTTAAGCTTGAAGCTTTCTTTTTCAAACACACGTGAGGAAGCAGTTTCAGTCTGGGTGATCGTTCCGCCTATGTCACCGCCGCGCTCATGTTCCTTCAAAAAATTCTGGGTGAATTTCAAATGGAAAACAGTCGGGTCGCCAGAATCTTGATCTATAGTGACACCATCCTCCGCATCCGGATCGTTTGCCGCCCAGTTTGAAGTAAGGGTGTATTTTTTTGGATTCCTTGCATAGAGGAGCACGTACTTGTCACCGTCGCTTGAAAGGCAGATGTTTCCGTCCTTGTCAACAAGATGCGGCTGCACGATCTCATAAGTTTCAATTGCCGCGCTGTTCGTGTAATAGTCAAAAAACTCTTTGACCGGCTCATTCCACGTGGGGGCATGCTCACAGGAAACAAAAAGAGAAAAAATCAAAGGAAGAAGAAATATCCCCCCCCCCGGTATACTTAAAAAAACGGTCAGCAAACTTCTTCATATACGCTCCTTCTAAAGATTATCGTAACAAAAATATAGGAATATGTAAAGTTTTTTCAGGACAAGCGGTCTGTCACAAAAATCAATCTGTGAGGTTCTCCTAAATCTCCAGAAACTTGACGAGCGTTTTGTATGCCTCAACAATCAGGCGTGTTTTTTCTGTCGCAGTCTGGGAAAGCGTTTCGTTTCCGTCGTAGCGGTCGGGGTGGCTGCTTTTTATTTTGTCCTTGTATGCCTTTTTGATTTCATCCGGGCTGGAACTTGTCGGTATGTCGAGCAACTTGTATGCGTTTTCTATTTCCGGCGTGAGTTTTTTGTAGACAAAGGATTTCGGAACATACTCCCTCTGTGAAAATTTTCCGGCATCAGAAGAATGGTAGACGGTTCCGGTCTGTTCTGCATGATATTCTTCCCTCGGTCTTTCGTTTTTTAAGACAAACTCAGCGGGATCTTCAAATTTTTCTTTCCGAACGCCGGCATCTTTTTCCTGAGCCTGATTTTTGTCCTTGCCCCTATCTTCAGCTTCAGGGATTTCAACCCTGACAAATTTTACGCTTCCGGCATCAAGGGTTTCCTTCAATAAATCTCCAAGCCTGTCGTAGATTGTCTCCATCATTTTTCTCCGTCATCTTCCATGCCCCATTCCGAAAGCCTTCTCTGCAATGTCTTTCTCCCTATTCCAAGGATTTCCGCTGTCCTGCTCCTGTTGTTTTTGTTCGCCGCAAGGCTTTCCTGTATGATTATCTTTTCAGCTTCGTCGAGGGTTATTCCAAGCGGAACGGATATGCTGTCCGATGCCGTGGCTTCCCTTACCGTAGGCGGCAGATCTTCAAGGCAGATTTCGTCACCGCCGCACATAACGACCGCACTCTCCATGCAGTTGCGCAGTTCCCTTATGTTTCCCGGCCAGTTGTACTTGAACATGGCAGCCTTGGCACGGTTGTCCACGGATTTTATGTTCTTTCCGTTTTCCTTGTTGAATTCATCCAGGAAGCTTGAAATCAAAAGAGGTATGTCGTCTTTTCTGTCCCTTAGCGGAGGAACTTCTATGTGGATTACGTTGAGCCTGTAGTACAAATCTTCCCTGAATCTTCCGGCCTTGACTTCTTCTTCCAGATTCCTGTTGGTTGCCGCGATAATCCTTACGTCCACGCTGATTGTCTGCTCGCCCCCGACCCTCTCGAATTTTTTTTCCTGAAGCACGCGAAGTATTTTTATCTGCACGCTCTGGTTGATTTCACCTATTTCGTCAAGGAAGATTGAGCCTCCATGCGCAAGTTCAAAACGCCCTTTCTGCATTTTTTCGGCACCTGTGAACGCACCCTTCTCATGTCCGAAAAGCTCGCTTTCAAGAAGTGTCTCGCTCAACGCCGCGCAGTGGACTTTTACCATGCTGTTGTTTTTTCTGGATGAAAGATTGTGGATTGCATTCGCCACAAGCTCCTTTCCGACTCCGCTTTCTCCTGTAATCAGAACACTTGCCTTTGTGTCCGCAACTTTCTGGATCATCTGCTGGACTCTCTGCATTGCACCGGATTTTCCGATCATTCCTTTCAGTGCGGAACTGTCTTCAAGTGCCTTTTTCATGCTCTGGTGCTGAAGGCTCATCTCACGTCCCTCAAGAGCACGCTTTACGATCATGGTAAGCTGGTCAAGGTTAAGGGGCTTGGTCAAAAAATCGTAGGCTCCGTGCCTCATGGCATCAACCGCGCTGTCTATGCTTCCGTGGCCTGTAAGTATTATGACAGGTATTCCCGGAGTTTCCCTCGTGACTTTTGCAAGCACTTCTTCACCGCTGATTCCGTTCATCCTCAAATCAGTAATCACAAGGTCTATGTCACCGTGGGAGATAAGCTCAAGTCCTTCCGCACCATTCGATGCAGTCTTTACGTTGTAGTCCTCCATCTCAAAATTTGCGGCAAGACCGTCACGGATATTTTTTTCATCGTCAATTATGAGAATCGTAAATTTCATTTCATTCCTCCGTTTTTCCGGCAGAAGCAGAATTTTTGTCTGCAAGGAGCTTTATGTTTTTCTGCGGCACTGGAAGGGAAATTGTGAACGTCGTGCCTTTTCCGAGAGATGAGCGAACCTGTATGTCTCCCCTGAACTCCTTTATGATTTTATAGACCGTGGTCAATCCGAGTCCGGTTCCGGTTGCCTTGGTCGTGTAGTAAGGCTCAAAAATCCTTGATGAAGTGGCTTCGTCCATCCCGGTTCCGTTGTCGCTGAAACAGAGCAGATACTTGTCGTTCCGCACCATCGACGTTATCCTGATTTTTCCCTGATACGACAAATTTCCTTCATCGCTTTCAGACGGAATGGTATCGGAAACTACGGACTCTATTGCGGCGGAAGCATTCTGTATCAGGTTTATGATTACTTCCCTGAAAAGCTTTTCGTCGATCAAAAGCCTCGGGGAACAGTTGCACAAATCAAGCTCGATGCTTATGTTCTTGGATTCGGCTTCAGGAGCAAAAAAATCAGAGAACTTTTTTATAAGCTCATCTGGATTTGCAAGCTGCATGTTGGCTTGTACAGGACGCACGGCAAAAAGAAAATCCACGACAATCTTGTTCAGCCGGTCTATCTCGTCATTTATCACGCCAAGATAATTTTCCATGAATTTCGGTTCCGGTAAAAGTCCTTCGCCCTTCCTTGATTTTTCAACCGCTTTTTGAAGCAGCTGTATATGTATGCTGATTGCACCTAGCGGATTTTTTATTTCATGCGCCACAGACGCTGCAAGATTCGTAAGACCAGCAAGACTTTCCATCCTGTGAAGGAGTATTTCGGACTGCCTCTGCTGGGTTATGTCGTCCACGGTGATTATGGAGCCTGCAATCCTGTTCGTGACCCTCCTGCCGTCAACGTTCGTCCTTACCACAAGGGATCCTATCTTCACCGTAACGAAGCGGAAAGTATCTCCGATGGAAATGGAAAATTCCTCGCTCACGTCAGATTTCTGGTTCACCGCACAGCTTTCAAGGTATCCGGCTATATCAGGATTGTTTATGAGCGACCACACGGATTCTTCGTCATTGTCAACCGGGCGGGAAAAAAAAGGAAGCAGTCTTTCGGCAGCCTTGTTGTGATGCAAAAGCTTCCATGAAGTGTCCACGATCAAAAGACCGGTGGAAAGGCTTTCAAAAATGGAGCTGAGGTTTTCCTTTTCATCAATCAGCGACTGCATCAGATCGGAAACCTGCTCCGGGGTCATCTTGGAAATTTTTTTGTATGCGTTTTTTACGAAATCTTTCACTTCAGTACGTCTCCAAGCACGCCGCCATAAATCTTGTCTATGCGTAAAACGGTGCGCACAAGCTCCTCAAGGCATGCCGCCGGATTCTGGTTGTATATTCCGACGTTATTGAACGCCTTTCTGATTTCTGCGGTTATTTTTGCAGAAGCCTCGCATCCGGACGCAGTGCCGAGCAAAGGTCTCTGGAACGAAACAAGCTCCTCCATAAAAATCCTGAAAAGCTCCCTAGGCTCAAAATTCCTGCACACTGAAATTATGGCCGAAATATCCGGGACATGACCTGAAGCGACGGTTTTAAAAAACAAGTCCGCGTTATATCTGACTGTATCCGGGCTTACGGGAAAATATGTCTGAAGGAAATCATTTATTGAATCCGGAATTGGTTTTCCTGCAACCACGCAGTCATAATGGAACACCCTGTTTATGACTTCCTGCTGCTGTGCAACGCTCCTGTTGAAAAAAGAGTATGTCCTGACCCTTGAAAGTATGGTCGGAAGTATTGCACCGCGCCGGGCAGTAGTCAATATGAAGACAGTGTTTTCAGGCGGTTCTTCAAGGATTTTCAGAAGTGCGTTCCTTGAGCTTTCTGCCATGCTGTCCGCATTTTCTATGATCAGGACTTTTTTTCCGCTTTCAGTGCTTAGATGCGCCCATTCGGAAAAATTTCTTATCTGCAGAACAGGAAGCGAATCATACAAAAAACTGCTTTCAAGCTTGGCCGTAAGCTTTTCAATTTCATCAAGGACTTTTTCAAGCTCGTCACCGTCGGGTATGGTTCTTCCAGGAGTGAGCACTTCAAGATTTTCGTCTATGCTTTGGATGAGCGGAGAAAATTTTGAAAGCTTGTCGTCATCACGCCAGAGTACGGAGCTGAATCTTATGGTAAGTTTTCTGACTGCACGGAGATAAAGATAGCGCGCGGCTTCAAGATGCGACGTGTTCTTTGCATTTTGGGAAAGCAGGGTTGTTTTTGCGGCGGCAATTTCCAGAGTCCTGTTTCCAGGCCCGGCGACCAGAACATTCTGCGAAACCATGGCCTTGTGCTTGAGGCAGCTCGGACAAGTGCAGTTCCACTCTCCCCTGATTTTTCCGGTGCACGACAAAACCCGCGACAGTTCCAGGGCACATGTAAGCTTTCCGGATGCATAAGGACCGGAAAACAATATGGAACCAGGGAGTCTGTCTTTTTCTATGTCCTCCGACAAAAGGGAGGTTGCGCTTTGATGCAGGACGTTATCGAACAAAATTTCCCCCGTTCAGGCTTTTATGCGGCGAAAAACACGGAACGCACAAAAAAGGCTGCGGTTACTGCAGATGATTTTTCCCATGACGGGACGAAATGTTCACCGAGAATATTCCTGAAAACCTTGAAAAAGAAACTTCCGTCAAGGATTTTCGATGCATCAAAAAACGGCTGTGCAGAAAGAAGGAACAAGATGAGCGCGATTATTGCCGCTGCTTCGACCAGTCCGAACGCAAAACCCAAGGTTCGGTTAAGCGGGCCGAGAATCTTGTTTTCAAATATTTTCCCGATTGTTTTCTGAAGAATTTTTATGACGATGAAAACAACGACGAATACGATCAGGAAAGTGACTATCGTGCACAAAAGCGAATTGTTTATGAACTTGGACAAAAGCCCCGTGAAATTCTTGTACAGGAGGATTGCGGCAATCACTGAAAGAACCGGAGCGGCCTTGTCGAAAAACGAATCCACGAAACCTTTTATCGTGCAGACGACGACACAAAGAACGGTGATTAGAAGAAAAATATAATCAACAACTACCATCGGATATTCCTCCTAGAATTATTTCCGCAATGCTTTTAGCCGGATTCAAGCTTGCACACAGAGTACCGCATGCAGACGAAAGGCTTTCACGCACATTTGGATCAAGCATTTTTTCAAGTGATTTTTTCAGATTTTCTGAACCGGCATCCTGACCGACGAGAGCGAACGCCGCACCCTTCTCCTCAAAATATTTTGCGTTGTCAACCTGATCGCCCCTTGTACCAGAACCGCACAATGGAACCAGCAGCATGGGCTTTTTGCAGACTGCACACTCCCACAAAGAATTTGCTCCCGCACGTGAAAGAACCGCATCGCAGGACTGCACCACATAAGGCATTTCCTTGTAAATGAATGCATATGGATGATAGCCTTCCGGCGGATTTGAAAAAACTTCAGGATTTTCTTCCGCAAATTTTTTTCCGGTCTGATGCACGACTATGAATCTCTCCAAAAGCCAGCTCAGATTATCCTTTACCAGATTGTTCACCTGGAGAGCACCAAGGCTTCCGCCAAGAACAAGCAGGACGGGCTTTTCATGATTTTCCGGTATGCCTAGGAATTCAAGGCCTTCTTTTCTGTGGTCCTCATAAAAAACCGGGCGCACTGGGTTTCCGGTGAGCATGCACTTTTCTTTCAGGGAATCCTTGAAAAATTTCCTTGTGTCTTCATAGGAAATCAATATGCGGCAGGCGCGTGAACTGTTCAGCCTCGTTGCAAGACCGGGAGTAAAATCACATTCGTGCGTGTAATAAGGGATTTTCCTTGATTTTGCTGCACGGCAAGGCGGAACGGAAACAAAACCTCCCTTTGAAAAAAGGCAGTCCGGTCTGATCTTTTTTAGGATCTTTTTTGCCCTGAAATATCCTGCGGCGATTTTAAATAAATCCTTGAAATTCTGGAATGAAATGTAGCGGCGAAGCTTTCCGCATGGTATTCCGAAAAATTCAGCTATGCTTCCACCTTCAGCGGTAAGATTTTTTTCAACGATATCCCTGTCCATGCCGGATTCATTTCCGATCCAGCTGATTTCAACATCAAGATTTTTTTCTGCGGCAAGATTCCTGACAGCATCAGCCACTGCAATTCCCGGGTAGATATGACCTCCCGTACCTCCGCCTGCAAAAACGATTTTTATTTTTTTTTCTTCCATAAGATTCTACCTTTAAATATATTTTTTAGTGACAGTCACGCCAATAATCAGAAATCTACCGTAAAGCCCTATTCTTTCGGCGGATACTGCTGCATGATTTCGACAAGCCCAGGCTTTTTGAAAAGATTTGCATACTGCCTTGCACTCATTCCCATGCTGTCCTTTATATCCGGGTCAGCACCATGCTCCAGAAGAAGCCTTACGATTTTTTCATTTCCGTTTCCTACTGCAAGCACGAGTATCGGTTGTCCGTCCGTACTGACAATGCTCAGGTCAGCGCCCCTGTTTATGAGATATTCGGTAATCTTGAAATTTTTCCGCCATACGGCATCCATTACGGCAGAATATCCCCGGTCACCAGAGATTGCGTTTATGTCGGCACCCAAGGACAAAAGCCACTCAACCTGATCAAGATGGTCGTTTCTTGCGGCTATGCTGAGCATCGGAACGCCTTCAGAAGTCTTGGCATTGATGACGATACCCGCATGCACGAAAAGATTGTAGACCTCAGGCAGATCTTTTTCCAGATAATGCGCAAACGAATCTGCAGTGAAAGGTATACCCATCGTAAAAAGCTGTATCAGTGCATTATGCTCGTTCTCATGCTTTTCAAATGATGCGAATCCGTTTTCCATGTATTCGATCATCGCCGGAATGTCAGCAAAACACTTGAAAAGTTCCTGTCCGTCAGAGTCCAAATCAGAAAAACGACCGATTTTTTCGGCCTCTCCGTCTATGAATGTGGCAATCCGTTTTCCGGCCAGAATTCCAAGCAAAAAAACGAAATCAGGGTTGTCCTTCATCTTTTCGCAGTCAATGATTATGCAGTGGGTTGACTGAAGGGTATGCTTCATGCAGTCATAAAGACAGGCGGAATCAAGAGGATCGTTCAAAAAAATTTCATAAGGCGTAATCCCGTTTTTCGAAAAAAGAAAATTTTCAACGTCCTTAAGCCTTTCATCCTGCAAATTCTGGGCGATAATTAACCAATTCATACTGATGATTATAATGCAATATTGAAAATCCTACAAGCGATAAGAACGGACGGCCATGCCTATTATGCGGCAACGGAAGATAGCATGTAAAAAAAAAGACCTCCGAAAACTCGAAGGTCTAAGTGCCAGCGGTCAGAGTCGAACTGACGACATAAGGATTTTCAGTCCTCCGCTCTACCAACTGAGCTACACCGGCTTATCTTTCAGCGCATTGCACTGAGGATGTTTATAATATATAGATTTTATTGATGACTGTCAACACCTTTATTCAGTTTTTCTCAAAAATTTTATAAAAAAAATGCCGTCTATTTTTCTCCGGAAGATTCAGAGTCTTTTTTAAGGCTTTCCACCGCCTGCTGGATTTCCTTCAGCGACGTATCATCCGGGAATTTTTCGGCAAGAACCGAAAGGGCTTTTTCTGCATCATCCTTTTTTTCCGCCGCAATCAAAACGGATATATAGTTTTTGAGAAGCGAAACGTTGGTCGGGTTTTCTTCACATAGAGCCTTGTACTCTCCGCACGCACGCTCCAAATCACCGGACATGGCATCGATATATGCAATGGAAATCTTTATGTTGGTGTTTTCGCCGTCTTTTTCAAGAAGCCCCTCATACACTTTCCTTGCATTGTCCCAGTCCTTGGCCATGGCATAGCAGTGACCGATGCTGTAATACGCGGAATTCATCAGCGTCTTGTTTTTGTCGGCATTCATGGCCATCTGGTAATATTCAATCGCCTTGTCATATTTTTTTAAATCATCATAAGCTTTCGCTATGTTCATGTATTCGGTGACAAGATTCTTGACTACAACATCATTTTCTCCGGGGATTGAAAAACCTCCGTTCGTTGAGCATGAAGAAAAAGAAACTAGAGCTGCGGCCGCTGCCATCAAATATTTTTTTTTCATATAATATCCTTCTGCTACAGTTTCCCGGATACCAGGGTTTCAATCTGCTTTTTCGAAACCTTTATATCCGAAACTTTCAGCGTGGTTTCATCAATCTCCTGAACAGGAATTCCGGCAAGCGACATGATGGCCTTTACCACGGTCTTCCGGTTTTTATCCTTCAAGTAAAGGGTTGCCTGAAGACTGTAGTCACCCGATGAGAGCTTGGAAAGTTTTCCCCTGGCTTTTTCAAACCATCCTGCGGCCATTTCGGTGAACAAAGCTGCGATAATGGAAGACGGATCTGCGGCGTAGAACAAAATGTCACGGCTTTCGTTTTTATCCAAGCTGATAAAATCATTGTAAGGAAGGGATGCACAGTCACGGCGGAGCGCATAGTTTTCCAGCAGAGGAGAAATCCGTTTTGCAAGCAGAAGTTCCTTTTCCGTCGGAAACGAAATCTTGTACGGGACAAGCGAATTATAATAATATTTGAATTCATTCGGATACCCTGCACCAAGAGCTGCTTCCGAAGATTCTGCGGAATAATTTTTTTTGCGCCAACCGCTGCTTTCGCTTAGTGCAATGCCTACTGCAAAAGAAGGAAAGCTTCCTGTAGCTGAAACCTGAATCCTTGAAGGCTCGCCCGAATTTCCAAGGCCTGCATAAAGAACGTCTATCCTTCCTGCAACGGTCGATGCATTCCCCTGGGACAAACCCGTCTGTGAGGAAATCAGTGAAACGACAACTTCTTATATGTGCCCTGGTTGCAGATACGGATGTTCTTTCAAGGCTTGAAGCGGATTCAATAATAGATAAACTCTGCACAACATTCCATACAAGTTTTGAAACAGAAGAATT
>JAFOTA010000002.1 GCA_017421145.1 Treponema sp. | reverse complement strand
TTCAACTGACAGCATTTTTTCAAGCAAATCTACCGGCCCTTCCAGATTTTGGAGGGGCTTTTTTATCGGCAACCTTGACAGCTCTATTGCCTAGATTCAAAGAATTTCATATAGTTTAGTGATTATGGCAAACGGAAATTTTATCCAGAACATTTTTTCACAACTCTTCGGCGGTAATGACCCGGAAGCAATCAAAAGACGCCGGCTAAAGAATATCGCAAAAGATTATTCTCGGACTAAAAATCATTTTTACAAATATAACGGAAACATAGCCAATCCTGCGATGGCGAAATTCTTCTACGAGATTTACAACACGATAGGCGCAGCACAGGCAATGCTCACGACGGCAACTCCGAACATACTTAAGACCATGGTTCTGAACAACGCAATTTCAGACCACGCAAAGGAACTTCTGGAAGAGCTGACGGAAGAAAACCTGAAGAAAAAGGCAGCCACAGTGCCGATGAAAGAGCTTACGAAGCAGGTCAAGGACACACTCAATTCTTTCATGGCTGAATTTGACGGCGTGAAGATAAAGGCAACCGACGACCTCTACAGCAACATACTTATGTTCGACAGCTTCTGCAAGTACGATTTTTATTTCCTGCTCAAAAAATTCGACAAGAGCCTGAAGGAAAGGAAATTCGATTCGCAGCCTCATTTTGAAGCGGTGTCCGGCACTTATGTTTCTGAAGACCTGAAGAATTTCATGGCAGTTGCATGGGTTCTCCCCCTTGATTTTGCGGCATGGGAAGACGTTCTCGCACTTTTGAAATCAAGGAGCACGGGCGGAATCGACGTGGTTGTTCCTGCAGCATGGAAAAAAGCCCTCGGAAAAATACGCTCAATCCGCGGCGGACGTATTTTTGAAATGATCGTCCAGCTGATTACGGAAGATCCGACATACAAAGAAATTTTCCGCCCTGAAGAACATCACATAATGGCCGAATATCTCCAGCAGATAAGGACGACCGTTGAAGACATAATGGGCAGGATAAAAGAAGCCCAGACAACGGGAAAAATAGACAACCTCGTAATGCAGGTTTTCGGCGACGAGCCTGTGGGTGAGCTGAAAAACTACAACGAAGAATGGAGCGCGCCTTTCGAGAAAAAAGGATTCGACGGATTCTTGTACTGCAATCCTCTCCGCTATCTGAGAAATTTCCTGATGAATTTCACCAAAAAAGATTTGATGGAACTTGCTGATATCATACTTGTCCGTGCAGAATGGACAGACCAGCACAATGCAGAGCCGATGAGCAACGCCTATCACTCGCTTTTGGACATTGCACAGCAGATAAATGATTTCGACGAGCAGATTTCAGAATCAGGGCCTCTTGGTCTTAAGCTCAAGACTTATCTTCCGAGAGCGGAACGCGACAAAGATGCACGCGGAATCATCAAGAACCTTCTGGGCGACGCAAACGACAAGGCGGCTTCATTCATACTTGAATCGTCAAAGAATTTCGTTACATTCGACCGCAACCTGAAGCTTGCCCTTGAAGATTTCGCCAAGGCACCGCGCAGTGAGCTGATCATGAACTGGAAGGACCTCGACCACTTTGCCGAAGGAAAACTTAAGCAGATGGCCGTCGATGCATACAAGAGAATCTTCAATTTCGTCGGCCTGATGCAGAATTTCCAGGTCAGCGTGAACGAAAAGAACGGTCCCCGCCTGTAAAAAACAAAAGGGAAGAGAAACAACGGCAATGTCCAAGCTTTTCTTCCCTGCATTAAAATCTTCTGTACACTAAAGTTTCCCGGCTTCCGTATTCCTTTTTAATTGAATTTCTGCTATAATTTCCCCATTATGTTTTTAAGTATCGCTTCTTTTTCAAGTGCCATGCTTGGTGGCGTTTCTCAGGGAATACTCTGGGGAATCATGGCTTTGGGTGTCTACATTACGTTTAAAATTTTGGATTTCGCCGACATGACCGTTGACGGAAGTTTTGCATTGGGCGGCTGTACATGCGCCATTTTGATCACACAGGGCTGGAATCCACTTCTCTGCCTTTTGATTTCATTTTTGGCAGGAATGGCGGCAGGACTTTTGACCGGCGTGCTCCACACAAAACTCAAGATCCCTGGAATTCTCGCAGGAATCCTCATGATGCTCGCTCTCTACTCAATCAACCTTCACATAATGGGCGGTCCAAACAGACCTCTGGTCAGAACTGACGTAACCATCATGAACCAGATCAACGATGCTTTCAATCTGAAAAATCTGTTCAGCGACAACGCCACTTCGGTTTCAAGCCTCATCACAGGTATTTTGTTCAGCGTGGTCATAATAGCGGCGCTCTACTGGTTCTTCGGAACGGAGCTTGGAAGCGCAATCCGTGCAACCGGCGACAATGAAAAAATGGCACGCGCACAGGGAGTGAACACCGACAGCATGAAGATTCTGGCACTCATGCTCGCAAACGGACTTGTAGCACTTTCAGGAGGCCTTGTCTGTCAGCAGCAGAGGTTCGGCGACGTAAGCATGGGTATAGGTGCAATCGTCATCGGACTTGCGTCAATCATCATAGGCGAAGTGATTTTCGGATACAGGTTCAAATTCTGGTACTACCTGATGGGCGTTCTCCTCGGTTCGGTAATCTACAGAATCATAATCGCAATAGTCCTCCAGATGGGAATGAAATCACAGGACATGAAGCTGTTCACCGCTATTGTCGTTGCACTGGCCTTGTCGGTTCCGGTTTTAAAATCGAAAATCTTCAAGAAAAAAATCGTCAGTCAGGATGTTGAAATAAAAAGCTCCACGTCTGATTAAACGCTGGAAAGGATTGTAATATGGCAGATACAAACATGCTTGAAGTAACGAATGTTTCAAAGACATTCAACCCAGGACAGATTACAGAACGCAAGGCACTCAGAAACGTAAGCCTCTCGCTTAAAGAAGGTGATTTTGTCACGGTAATCGGCGGAAACGGAGCAGGAAAATCAACATTGCTCAACATGATTGCAGGAGTCTACACTTGCGACACCGGAACAATATCCCTTGACGGAAACGACATAACAAAAATCCCGGAGCACAAGAGGGCAAAATTCCTCGGACGTGTTTTTCAGGATCCTATGATGGGAACAGCCGCCACAATGCAGATTGAAGAAAACCTTGCCATGGCATACCGCCGCGGTAAAAGAAGGGGCCTGCACTGGGGAGTCACGTCAAAAGAAAGGCAGATGTTCAAAGATCATCTTGCAAAGCTTGACCTTGGACTTGAAAACAGAATGCAGACAAAAGTCGGTCTTCTTTCAGGCGGACAAAGACAGGCTCTCACACTGCTGATGGCAACGCTCCAGAAACCTCAGCTCCTTTTGCTTGATGAGCACACGGCCGCACTTGATCCGAAAACCGCAAAAAAAGTTCTTGAACTCACCGAATATTTCGTACAAAGGGACAACCTCACCACATTCATGGTCACGCACAACATGAAGGACGCAATCCACTACGGAAACCGCCTGATTATGATGCTTGATGGTCAGATTGTTTACGAAGCGTCCGGAGAAGAAAAAAAGAACCTGCAGGTAAAGGATTTGCTTGAAAAATTCCAGACTGCCGGCGGAGAAGAATCCGTTCCTGACAAAATGATTTTGGGTTGACGCGAATGGCTTATGAAGTTACGGCGACCAGACGAAGGCCGCAGAGTTTTGACAATCTGGTGGGACAGGAATTTGTTGCCGCCACTCTCAAAAATACCATCGAAAGCGGAAAGATTGCGCATGCCTATCTTTTTTCAGGTCCCAGAGGATGCGGAAAAACATCCACAGCAAGAATCCTGGCAAAATCGTTGAACTGCGCGAAAGGTCCTACCGCAACACCATGCGGCGAATGTGAATTCTGCAAGGAAATCACGGCCGGGTCATCGCTTGACGTAATTGAAATAGACGGAGCCTCAAATACAAGCGTAAACGATATCAGGCAGATAAAGGATGAAGTCATGTTTCCTCCGAATGCCTGCCGCTATAAAATCTACATTATCGATGAAGTCCACATGCTTTCAACCTCAGCTTTCAATGCGCTTCTAAAAACCATTGAAGAGCCGCCTAAGCATGTGGTTTTCATTTTCGCCACTACAGAGCTTCAAAAAGTCCCGGCCACAATCAAAAGCCGTTGCCAGCAGTTCAATTTCAGGCTCGTACCGATTGAAAAAGTAAAGGAACAGCTTGCAAAGGCAGCGGAAGAAGTCGGAATAAAAGCAGAAGACGAAGCACTTTATTGGATTGCACGTGAATCAACCGGTTCCATGCGCGACAGCTACACTCTTTTTGATCAGGTTGCGGCATTCAGCGATGGTGAAATCACATATGAAAAAATCCGCGACAAACTCGGCTTGGTCGGTGTGGACAGGCTGAACGAGCTTTTTGGTCTCTGCGTACAAGGAAACACATCATCTGCCCTGCTACATCTGGATGAATACCTGCAGAACGGAGTTTCCATCGAACAGCTGATTACGAACTGCTCTGATTATCTCAGGAGCCTCCTTCTTATAAAAAGCGGAATCACAAAGGAAGCTCTTCTTGGGCAGGCCGCCGACAGATTCAGCAAAGAAGTCCTTGATGCATGGAACCCGATACAGATTGAACGCGCACTGGATATTTTCATGCAGCTTTTCAGGGACATACGCTATTCATTGAGCCCGCGCTATGAATTTGAACTTGCGGTCAGCCGTCTGTGCTGGCTTAAAAAATATGTTTCCCCTGCGGAAGTAAAGGCCGCCGTCGATGCAGTCAAACCTCTGCTTGAAAAATCAGCCGGTCAAAGGGTCGTGCAGATTTCCCAGGCACAAGAAAAGGAAATGCCTGCAAAAAACAGCTATATGCCGAAGTTTTCCGCACTGGAAGAAAATCAGGAAAAAAAAGATTCCCCCTCCCCTTTTCCTGATGGCGGAGCTGAACCGCCGGTAAAAAATTCAGCGCCGCAGTTTTTCGCAGGAATTCAAGCCGCACCGGAATATGAAGATGAAGAAAATCTTGATTCCGCATTTGCCGCCGATGATTTCGAAAGCTACGGACCAGCCCCGGAAGATGAAATTCCGCCTGACATGGAAGCTTTTGTGGCACAGCTTGAATCAAAGCCGCAGGAAAAACATACTGCACCGGATGCATCCGTAGAAAAAAAGCATGATGACGTACTTCCGGCAGAAAAAGACAAGACCGAGCTTTCTGACATGGGAAGCGTGCGTACGGCAATGATAAAAGATTTTTCTGTGAGCGACGGAATGACTGCCGGGCTTTTGGAAAAAACAAGCGGTTGGAGATTGGAAGGAAAAGCCGTCTACTGCTCAATAGAGGGCGGATTCCAGCTTTCCCAGTTAAAATCACGCGTAATGCAGATTGAGCGGTATCTTGAAAAACTTTACGGCGAACCCTACAGATTTTTTGCCGAACTTGAAAAAACGCAGGGCAGCACCGACAAAAGGCTCCCGGTGGAAGTTGAAATCCTAAGGGACATCTTCAAGGGACACGTCGTATAACGAAACATTGAGTTTAAAATTGGAGGAAATATGAACCCATTTGAGATGATGAAAAATCTTGGAAACATAAAGGAACAGCTTCAGCAGGCACAATCAAAGCTGGAATACATAACCGCAACAGGCTCTGCAGGCGGAAACATGGTAAAAGTAACGCTGAACGGAAATTTTGAAATCGAAAACATAGAGCTTGACCCGATCTGCGTGGACAACCGTGACGTACCAATGCTCCAGGATCTCATAAAAGCAGCGCACCATGCCGCAATCGAAAATCTGAAAGAGCAGATTAAAAACGAAATGGGACCGATGTTTGCCAACCTGAACATTCCGGGTATGAGCTGATGAACGCCCTTGATGAAATCACTGAAAGCTTTTCAAGGCTGCCGGGCATAGGAAAAAAATCCGCCTCAAGGATTGCTTCCCATCTTTTAAAATGCGACCCGGTTTTTATGGAAAGATTTTCGAATCAGATTGCCACGTTACAAAGCAGGATAAAGCCATGCTCAGTCTGCGGCTCATGGACAGAAAACGACCCATGCCCGATATGCTCCGATCCGAACCGCGACAAATCGATGATATGCGTGGTGGAACAGGCACAGGACGTTGCAACGATAGAGAATTCTCATGAATTTTCAGGGCTTTTCCATGTTCTCGGCGGAGTGATTTCACCATTGGACGGCATAGGCCCGGATCAACTGCGCATAGCATCCCTGATCAGGCGAGTAAAAGAAGGCGGAGTAAAAGAAGTGATACTTGCCACCAACCCGACCGTAGAAGGTGACACGACTGCCATGTACATACAGCACACGCTTAAAGAAACCGGATGCACCGTAACAAGGCTTGCAAGCGGACTACCAGTAGGCGGAGATCTGGAATATGCAGACCGGCTCACATTGGCAAGAAGCTTCCGCGGGCGCACTCAATTCTAGACTAAAGGCTGTCCCTTCCCAAAGGCTCCCCGATCCTGAGTCCTTCAGAAAGATACTCACGGTGCGTGCCTTCTATTATAAACTGTACTTTTTCCACGCTTGGGAATGCCGTTGCTGTGTAGACAATCTGATCAAGCTCCCACATCACGCCTTCAATACCGTAATTGTTGAATTCAAATTCCTCGCTGAAATTAAGCGTCGCAATGCCGTTTTTGACGCTCGCACTCAAAAGCCTTGTTCCCGGAGAAACCATGGTCCTGCAATTGTATGATTTTTCTTCGGATGGCGTAGGCCCGTCAATCAGCGCGTTGATTGAATCTGTAAGAGGAGTGGAAGTTTTTTTCATGAGCCTCGTTACTTCCTTGATGTTCCTCGTTCCGTCTGTGTTCACTTCTATGAAAAACAACCTGAGCGAAACATTTTCCGCCGGGCTTTCAACTGGAGATTTCACGGGATCGGTAGTATTAGGCTCATAGATCAAGTTTGGATTCACGGAATGCGCAAGTTCAGTAACCGTGCTTGCAACCGGCGCAGATTCGATTGAAGTGGAACCGCTTCCTTCGTTGTACACGCCGAACGCCTCATCTTCAGAGCTTCCGTAGATTGAACCTGCAGGAACAAGCATGCCGTTTCCGTCCTGGACAAGTTCTCCGGGTTCTTCTGGTTCAGGAATATATGGATCGGCAGGTTTCTTTTTCCTTGAAGATTCCGACGGAAGATTTTTATACAGAATAGGATCGCTTCCGTCACCGTCATAAGATGATCTTCCTGAAATGAGGGAGATTTCCACTGAATCAGATTCCGGAGAAACGTCATTTTTCTTGATTCTATCGTCAGGCGTTTCCATTTCTGCAATGAATTCCGGGGTCGAACCGAAAACCCTGTCAAAAAATCCGGTTGCCTTAAGATTCGCAACGATACGGTTTTTGTTTGCAATAAATATTATAAAAAGGATAATTGCAGCCGCTATCCAGATAATCCATCCGATTAGGGAAAAACCACCTCTTCTTTTCTTGTTGTCTCGTGACATAACTTTCCTCTATAAAAACATTCGTTTTTCGAATAACTTTTATTTTTGACAGCCGGGCAAAAGTCCGCATGTCCAGTGCCAGAGCGGTTTGGCCAAGGCATTGCTGAAAGGCTGAGTCCGGTTGAAATCAGGAAGCCATGAAGTGTCATCGCTCAGATCCTGATAAAAAACATAGTCGAACCCGTAGGCATCAATAAAATCCCTGAGGTCCGCATCCTCTTCCGCACTCACAAGACGGTTCTGGAACGCCTCCAAGGATTTTTTCCTCGCAAGCCCCCCGTCGGAATCGCCCTTGAACGGAACAGGCGTGTACTGGGACATAAGCGAAAGTATTGCCCTTCCGTCAGCATTTTTTTTCAGCCATTCCAGCACAGATACAGTATCGTCCATACGCCCCGGAAGAAAAAGATGCCTTATGATGACCCCGCGGAGCATTTTTTCCTTGGTTTCACCATTTTTTTCAGCCTCAATTATATTCATCGGAAAATTTTCAATCATCCATCGTATAGATTTTTCGGCAACCGAAGGATAATCTTTTGCACCGAAAAGACCTCCGCTCATAACCGGGTTAAGAGTCTTCAAATCCGGGAGCCAGATATCGACAAGGCCTTTCAAAAGCTCAAGCGATTCGACCGATTCATATGCAGATGAATTCCAAGCCACCGGGATTTTAAGTCCTGCATCCTTGGCGGCCGTAAGATATTCCGCAATCAACGGTATGTGATGGCTTCCAGTGACAAGATTTATGTTTTCCGCGCCGTTTTTTTCAAGCTCCAGGCAGATTTTGACGAATTCTTCCGAATCCACGGATTTTCCCATACCCTGCTGGCTGATCTGGTAGTTCTGGCAGAATGAACAACGCAGGGTGCATCCGGTAAAAAAAACAGTGCCGCTTCCACCGAAGACCGTTATCAAAGGTTCCTCGCCGAAATGGAGTCCCGCGCTGGCAATCCTCAGGGCCTGGCTTTCACCGCAAAGTCCGGCATGGTTTTCCGACCGGTTTACGCCGCATTTCCGGGGACACTGACAGCAGCTTGAATATCCGGCACCCAAGTCTAAGGACATTACAGCGCCTTCTTGTCAACAAAAATCATCATAAGGTCGTTGAGCGTGTCCATCGGCAGGTCTTCTGATTCCATATTGGTGAGCGAACACAGCTGTTTCCAATCCGAATCCGTAAGACAGTCCGTAAACTCAACGGAACCTTCGAGCAGGGAAAACATGGCAGCAAGCCGGTCAACGTTTTCTTTGGATGGTTCATCATCAGGATTGCCGGACTTGAGGATATATTCTTCGTTCCAATAATCAAAAAAAGAGACGGCAAGGGATTCAAGGCTGCGGAAATTCCTTATAAAAAGAGACTTTATCTCTGAAACGACGTCTTGTACAGCTGAACCGTTCTGCCTTCCGTGTTTTTTGATTTTTTCAATGTCCGAACAGAATTTCTGAATGTTGTCCATAAATCCTCCGTCAGATGCGAACTATGGATGAATCCGCCAAA
Organism: Treponema sp.; assembly: GCA_017421145.1. Next base: position 1,892 of record JAFOTA010000002.1, on the reverse strand, counting down.
ACAGAATCTTCGCCGCTGAAATAAATGTAGTGGGCATGTTTAGGCCTGAACTCTTCGATAAATGCCTGTGCATCGATATAAGCGGGTATTGCATAGCCCACGACTGATTTTGCGTCTTTGATCCTGCGTGCGCTGTGCTTCATTGAGGCAACGAAATCTTCCTTTTCCGCACTGGTTCCAGGGATTTTTTCCGCACAAGGGACAATCACGGCAAAAGCGCTATCATCTTCCATTTTTTTAAGGAAATCGCGCATCTGTGCAAGGAATTCCTCGTTGTAGCTTTCCTCGTCCATCCCGACTTTTTCCCAAGGCATGTCGACGAACACAACGGAATCTTTTTCATAAACAGCATTTCCGGGAGAACACTTTTTCTGAGAATCAAGAGCAGCTTCCCTTCCGTCCAAAAAATAAAGCCTGTTGTCAGCAGACTTAAACTGAGCTTCCAATTTCATACGCAAGATTATAGAGCATTTTTTTTGTTATGGGAACAGAGTTTTTCTTCTGCAAAGCGGTTCACTGAAACAAAACAGAAAAAGCCTCTATAGATTTTTCAATCCATAAAGGCTTCCGAGCAGCAAGAATAGTAAAAACTATTCGATGTAATTTAATTTGCTATCAGGTTAAGATCCTGATAACTTCGGCTTTGTCCGCTGTGTTCAAAATCTGTGCGCGTTTTTCGGCTGACTTGAACAAAAGGCTTACTTCAGCAAGGAACTGAAGATGCGGACCCGTCTTATTCACAGGAGAAAGTGTCATAATGAATATACGGCACGGCTCCTGATCCAAGCTGTCAAAATCAACTGCCTTGTCAGAAATACCGATACATGCTACCAGATCGGAAACCGTATCCGTCTTTCCATGGGGAATTGCAATCCCATGCTTCATTCCGGTAGACATCTTGCGTTCCCTGTCAAGGACACATTCCTTTGCAGCTTCTTTATCAGTTACTTTGCCCGCCTTGACCAAAACATCAAGGAGTTCATCAATTATTTCTTCTTTAGTTGATCCCTTCAAATGGAGATCTACCGTTTCCGGTGTTAAAACTGTACGTAAATCCATGATTATTAGTGTATGTTCAGACGCAAAATTTGTCAAGGATAAATTTCACTGAATGACGACAATATTTTTTTCCTTCAAAAATTCAGCAAATTCGTGTATTATTATAGAAGGAGATTTGCAATGCGGTATTATGAGGTTCTTTTTACGGCATCCATTCTTTTGATCGGTGTCTATGCAATCATCTGGCGCAAACGCTACAGCATATACTTTACGCTGATCTTTATGCTTGTTCCTCTCGCACTGCGCGGCTACATACTGCAAGGATCCGCCGAAAGCCTCAATCAGGCAATAGCAGGCCTGAAACTGTCATACACATGCTCCTCTTTTCTCATCCTTTTGATAATGTTCGCCATTTTTGACCTATGCAACTTGCGCTCAAAAAAGCAGGTCAGGATCGTGCTGTTTTTGATTTCGGTCATAATGTGCATTCCTCCGCTTACAATCGGATCGGGAACGTTGTTCTACAAGGAAATCAGCATGAAGATTGTGGACGGGATGCCTGTCATATCAAAAATATACGGGCCTTTGCATACGGTGCACTATGTTTTCCTCCTGTCCTATCTCACCGCATCGATCGTTGCCATAATCTACAGCCTCATGTCAAAAACCGATGTTTCAAAAAAGAACCTGATGATCCTTCTGTTCTGTGAATTTTTCTCCCTCATTTTGTTTTTCGGGACGAAGGTTTTCAAGACAAAAATCGATCTTACGCCGCTTGCATTCCTATTGTGCGAAATCATCCTCCTTCCGATAATCAACCGTATCTCGCTCTACGACATTACGGAAAATGCCATAGACACAATCGCCAAAAACGGTGGAAACGGGTTCATATC
>JAFOTA010000157.1 GCA_017421145.1 Treponema sp. | reverse complement strand
GTGGACATGCTCCCAAAATCTTCAATGAAACGAGGGTAACCTCAACGGCCTGACCGCTTCCCGGGGATGGAATAAGTTTTCCTTCCGCACGCAGGGATGCACCTGTGGATGCAAGTTTGAGGGCCTCTTCAACGGCGGCTGTATCAGCTTCACCCGGATTGGTCCGGTCATATGTAAGCTGGATTGACGCAAAGCAGGAGCCGTCATTCACCTGAATGAATACTAGATTTTTAGAATCACGTTTTGTTCTGACCCATCCGCATACGGTGACGTTTCTTCCGTCCGGATTTGAAGTCAGCAGATCTTTAATAAGAATTGGTTTCATAGTGTTCCATTGTATAATCAAAAGCCCATTATGGTCAATTGTGGTTTCGGGGTCGCTTTTATCTTTTTCCATGTTGTGATATATTCTTGAAAATTAAATTTTTGGAGGAACGTTATTATGGCAACATCCGGTAAAACTTCTAACCGTTCGTTGAACTACAAAATCGCATTGACTGGAATCTTGGGGGCGCTGAGCGTCGTTTTGAGCGTCACGCCCATAGGATATATACAGATAGGCCCGCTTGCGATAACGATCATGCATATCCCTGCGATACTTGCGGCTGTCATGGCTGGCCTTGTTCCCGGCATTGGTGTCGGTCTCATATTCGGAATCACTTCGCTTGTCAGGGCGAGCATAACGGGGTCAAGTCCGTTTTTCGTGAATCCGCTCGTTTCTGTGCTGCCAAGGATGCTGTTCCCGGTATTCGTCTATTTCATCGACCTTGCGCTCAGGAAGATCCGCCTTCCGAAAGTGATTGCCGGAGGAATATCAGCCGCACTCGGAACTTTCATACATACCGTCCTTGTAATGGGCATGATTTTCCTCATCTACATCGACAGCTATCTTCCTTTGGTCGCCGAAAAGCTTGTTTCCATGGGATTCAACCTCGAATCGATTTCCGGGTTCGGGCTTTTTGCCGCCATAATCGGACTGGTGGAGCTTACGAACGGACTTTGGGAAATCCTCGGTGCGGCCGTCATAACGGTTGCGGTGCTTGCAAGCTCCTGTCTCGTAAAAAACAGAAAGTCAAAGCTTTCAAAGATTGAAGAGCCGGCTGAGTAAATCAGGGACTCCGTTTTCTTTGTCGCGGCATATTGCGCTTGCAAACGGCCTTCCTATAAGGATTTCGCTTGCACCGTAGAATGCCGCCGTTTTTATTTGCGCTGCGTCACGGATTCCTCCGTCAACCCAAACGGCACCGGAATTCGACGAAAGCAGCGCATGGTTTTTGAAAAGGAATTCGGCTGTGCTTCCGGTCCTTGTTTCGACCCTTCCGCCGTGGTTTGAAACGTATGCCGCATCTGGCTTTACTTCCGTTACGGTTTCCAAATCTTCTTCAGTAAAAATCCCTTTTATTATGAACGGAAATCCTTTTGAGTTTAGGTATTTTTTTATTTCAGAAAGCTGTGCCGGAGATTTTTTTTCAAGCCTTGCTTTTTGCCTCATGGTAACGATGTTGTAGCTGTCTATGTCTATGCCGAAGCTTTCAGCAATGTCCATGGCCTTTTCAAACCGCTCGAAAATGCTTTCCTGAGGGTAGGGCTTTATGAAAACCGCGGCCTTTTTTCCTCCGTTTTCAGGCATGGTTTTTTTCACGGCCTCTATTCCCCATTCAAGCTTTGTGTCCGGGCATCCGTCGCCTATGGAAAGGCCTGCTTTTGACCTTCCGCACGCACCGATGAGATCCATGTAGAAAAGCTTTTCGTCAGGATATCCTACGTTTTCAACTCCTCCGGTCATAGGGGCAAGACGGATTTTTATGTCAGGGACGAAATCTTTTTCAGCGTCTTCATCCCTGATTTTTTCCCAGCCTGCATAGTTCAATATGAAGTTGCGGCTTTCAAAGGGACCTCCCATACCGGGCATCTGACCCCTGCATCCTTTTCCGTTGCAGATTTTGCAGAAGAGGCATCTATAATTTCCCATTTCAGTCTCCGAAGCAGATTCCGACAGAGCGCGCTGATTTTATGACGGGTGAATCTTCCGGCACGTTTTTTACAAGCCCTGCGATTTCTTTGAGGGGAACTCCCGTAATCTTGTCGTTCTGGATTGCAACGAGCTTTCCGAAATCTTCTTTTGCAAGGAATTCTGCCGCAGCCGTCCCGAATCTGGTTGAAAGCAGCCTGTCATAAGGACACGGGCTTCCTCCGCGCTGAAGGTAACCTAGCACGCTTACCCTTGATTCTATGCTCATCGTTTCCTGAAGTTCCTTTGACACCCTGTATGCAATCGATGATGTCATTTCTGCCCTCGCTGCCTTGAATTCTTTTTTCGACATCTTGCTCTCTTCCGGGTTTTTGGCTCCTTCCGCCACGACGATTATGGAATGCTTGTATCCGGCCTTTTGCCTTTCTTCGATTTTCTTTGCCACTGAATTTATATTGTACGGAATTTCGGGAAGAAGTATCACGTCGGCTCCTCCTGCCGTACCTGAATAAAGACCGAGCCATCCTGCCTTGTGACCCATGACTTCCACGATCATTATGCGTCCGTGGCTTTCTGCAGTCGAATGTATCCTGTCGATTGCATCAGTCGCTACGTTGACCGCAGTGTGGAACCCGAAAGTAACGTCGGTTTTTACGATGTCGTTGTCTATTGTTTTCGGAAGGCCTATCACGTTGAAGCCTGATTCCGAAAGCTTGCTTGCAGTCGTGTTTGTTCCGTTTCCGCCAAGGCACACAAGGGCGTCGAGATTCCACTTTTCATAGTTCGCCCTCATCGCCTCAACCGGAAGCATGCCTGTCTGTGCATCAGGAACAGGGTTTTTAAAAGGCTTTTCCCTTGACGTTCCGAGTACAGTTCCGCCGGATGAAAGAAGGTACGGGAATTTTTCTTCATCAAAAAGTTCCATGTCGCCTTGGATGAGACCCCTGTATCCGTTTTTTACCGCAACGGCTTCCATGCCCCAGTTTTTTTTCGCGCTTATGCACAGTGCCCTTATCGCCGCATTAAGACCGGGTGCATCGCCTCCGCTTGTCAAGATTCCGAATCGTTTTACCATTGCAATGTTCCTTCCATAAAAAATGGTGCTTTCTAAAGGGTTCCGATTTCTGTTTCTGTCGGAACGTCATCATCTATTTGAGCTTTTTTTATTCTTCCGGGGCGTCTTTTTTTTGCCTGTCCCGGATCGATTTTAGTGATCTCTGATTTCAGGGAGCCTTTTTGTTTACTTGCCCTTTCACCCTGTGTTTTTTCCGCTTTTTTTTCATGCGAAATCAAAAATCTGAGGATTCCGCCGCATATTCCGCCTGCTATTGATTCAAGCGCATAGACCACGGCTGAAGAAACCGTACATCCGTTTTTGTATGCAAGGTATATGACTGCACCCGTGTACGGGATGAAAATCAGCATCCTCGGTATTTCTATTTCTTTTTTGATGAAAGATTCTGTCTGCCACAAAAAAATCAGCAGGAAAACGATGCTTTCTGAGCCTGCTGCCGGGGAGCTTCCGAAACATGCGTTCAGTACGCCCGAAACCAACGCTGAAAGAAGCGTCATGAGCATGAATATGCCCTTTCCGAATTTTTCTTCCATTCCGGGGCCTAGGATCAGCAGTATGGTCATGTTCGAAAGCAGCGTGAGTGCTCCCGTGTTTCCAAGGACGTGCAGGAACAGCCGTATGTAGTGCAGCGGATTCGTGAATGAAAACACTGCGCTTCCTTTTGCACCCGGACATGAAAAAATCCCGGACACGGCATTTCCTTTGAATGCGAATACATCCAGAAGGAAAACCGCAATGGAGAGGAACGCGAAAATGGTTATGAACGGAGCCGTAAAAATAAATTTGAATTTTTTCTTCCCCATACAGTCTATTGTCACCCGATATTCATTTTTTTTCAAGAAAAATCGAATTCAGCCATCCATTTTTCGATGGTTCCGTTTTCCTTGTCGTCAAGAAATCCGCCTGAAAAATCGCTTGCGTCCAGCTTTATGAACGGCGGCAGGGGGTTTTGCATGCGCTCGAAGAATTCAGCCAGGGTCATGTACTTAACGCCGTTTTTCCTGAATCTTCCCATGCATTCCTTTTTTTTCTTCTCATCCTCGACAACAAGGGTGGAATTTTTTTCAAGCCTGCTGATCAGGATGGCTCCGTTTTCGTATGCGTCTTTTGTTATGCCGTAGATCTGCCTGTAATCCCTTTCCTGTGAAAAAGACAGCTTGTATTTTCCTTTGAGCAGGTTTGTCTTGGGCGAAGGATTTTTTGCACCGTAGAATGCACCCAGGCGTTCCGATATGAAATTCCTGTATGCCCTTGCTTTCCTTCTGATTATGTCCGCTTCGCTCGTGCGCACCGCCATGAAGTTTTCCGCAAAAAAATCGAACGGGCTTAGATTCAGCTGCATGCAGATTTTCCGTGTGAGGAGCATGGTCATTTTCGCGTCGTCGCAGCTTTTGTGTGCCTGAAGTCCGTTTATGTCTACTCCGTAGTGTTCAAGCCAGCCTGTAAGACCCTTGTGACCTCCGTTTATGCCGTCGGCTATTGCATGTATGTCGTAGGCATGGAAACCGATCTGCGGAAGCCTGAAATGATGGCATGCGCACACGATGAAACCCACGTCGTTCTCAACTGCGAAACCCACGTTTTTTCGCCCCGGTTCCGTAAGAAGAGATTTGATCCTTTCGTAATAAAATGAAAAATCAGGCTCCCTTAAAAATTCTTCCTGCGTGTATGCCAGACGGCACTTTGATTTTTCGCCGAAAAGCCCCGGATCGAATTCCGCCTTGGGGTTCATCACTATGTCGTCTTCTTCAAGTATATTGAAATCAGCGTCGCAAATCACGTAGCCGAAAGAGCAGATGTGTCCTTCACCGCCGTAGCTGTTGGCGCTTTCTATGTCAAAAAATAAATAAGTTTCGCCCATTCCTACATTCTATTAGACTGTCGCGACGTTTTCAAGGACTAGGCATGTATGTTTTTATGCCGGTTTCCTGTTGAAAAAATTCGGATGTTGCTGTAGAATCAGAATAGCGTTTGCGGTAATCATATATCGGTATTATGCAGGCTTCCCAAGCCGGACAGGCGGGTTCGACTCCCGTTTACCGCTTTGTATTTTTTTCTTGGAGATTCAGGGAATTCAGGTTTCTGGTTCCCTGTTTTTTTTGCTTGAACGGGCGGGGGAAATTTGCGGATCCTGCCGATAATCAGGGTATGACTAATAAGATAAGACCTAAGGTTGCAGGTGCATTCAATTCATTCTCGGAGAAATTTTTCCGGTCGGCTCAGTATCTGGACGGTTCCGTTCTGGATTTGCAGAGGGAGGACGATTTGCTTCAGAAAAAAGTCTACGAAAAGGAAAAGGACTACAAAAAATCCATAATCACCGCGTACAGCCGCTTTATGAATCCGTTCAGGGCTCTTGGGAAAAAATCACGTGAAGCTCAGGAAATCAGCGAGGATGAAGAAAATCTCCTCAAGGCGTACAATCTGTTCAAGACCGTAAAAAATGCCAATGCCGAAATCGGGGACGGATCGACTTTCATAAGCGTATCGGAAATAAAAAGTCCGCTCACTGAAAAGCTCAGGTACACAAGCGGAGGAGATTTCATTTACCTCCAGTGCTGGCTCATCTACGAGCAGGGCATACGTGATTATGTCCCGTGCATCGAAGAAAAAGAGGAGCGCCTTGGTACTTTCTATACGCTGGATTTCGTTCCATTCCGTAGCTTCAATTTTTCATGGCAGGAAAGGGAAGTGATTGCGGCGATAGAAGAAGCGTTCCATCCTCAGGATTAGGGAACCGCTGATTAATACACGAAGCATTAATCAGCGGTTCCCAGCAATTTCTCGTAATTCTTTATACTGTAAGTAATTACTGCGAAATTGCAGATTTTATGGTTAACACTGAATAATCCGCTTTCGGATTATTCAGTGTTTCCTTAGGAAACTCTGGATAATACATCAGGCATTAATCAGGTTTCCTTAGATTCCTTTTCCCAAATCCATTTCAAGGATTCCGCCGGGGGTCTGGTATTTTATGCTTCCGCGCTCTATTTCCGCATAGACTCCGGGAATCCATCCTCTTATGCCCTCATGTTCTATCCTTATCCATGGTTCACCGTAAAAGCTTCCTTCCGAACTTTCATCCTGCTCCGTTATGGCATCGGATTTGACCATGACCATCTGGTTTTGGCCGGCCTTGATTTTTCCTATCACATTTGTGCCTTCAAGCCCCGGGTAGTCCCTTATGTCTATCTGGTTGTACAGGCTGAACATTGAATCGAAGCGGCGTATCGTCCAGATTTTTTCACCGATCTGAATCTGCTCAAGCGGCTCATAATTGTCGTTGCGGTAGGGGTTGTCTATCCTTCCTGCATTTATGTAGCCGGATCCGTCACCATATTCTATTTCAATCCAGAACGTTCCTACAAAATCGTTTTCCTGCGGATATGTCATCTGGATCAAGGAAAGCACCGTATATTCGTCTCCAAGGTTCACATGGCCTATGACCGTTCCGCTGTTGAATGAGTCGTAGATGTCGGTGTTGCTCAAAAAATCGATGTTGAGCGTCTGGACGTGCATGTACTGGGTCGTGATCGTTCCGTCAAGAAGTTCCTCGCTTCCGGTCTGGATGAAATTGAATTTGCTTTTGTCGTGGATGGGGATCGTGACTACCCCTGCATCAAGAAGGTGCGGGCTTGATTTTTCCTGCTGTGCGGAGCTTTCTTTTTTTTCATGATTTCCGGTGCTTTCAGATTTTCCCGTGTCTTTTTCAGCGCTTTCCTTGGCTGATTTTTCTTCTACGGCAGCTTTTTCGTTTGACGGGGCGGAAGTGAATTTCCTTCCGAAAAAATCAAGTGCAAAAAATCCTGATGCGGCAATGAAAGCAGTGAGAATCAGAAACTGACCGAACCAGTACCTGAATCCTGCGCTTTCTTTTTTTTCTTTGAGCGAAGTGGGGAGGCTCAGAAGTATCACGTTCACAAGCGGAACCAAAAGAAGAAATCCGGATGCATTTACGTCATGAAGTCTCCTTACTGCGGCAGATATGAGCGGAAAATAAAGGAGCAGAGAAACAAGTGCGAATGCAGCCTGTCCATATACGATAAGCTCGGTTCCCCCGATTCTGAATGTCCTGCGGCTCAAGTGCTGGATCAGCTCCATGATTCCTACCACCGATGCAAGTGCGGCAAAAATGAACAGCACGAATGCGACGGCCGACCAGAATCCCTTGCGTTTTTCCCGGCCGCTGAAATCAAACATTCTTGTGAGAATGGAACAAAAATTCTTCCACATGGCATATTCTCCTCAAAACGATATTGTACCAGACTTTTTCGTTAAAGTAAAACGGCATCAATCTGACAGACGTGGGTAATGTCTTTCAACCTTTGGGTTTATGTGGTAAGATATCCGCTCCAAGACATCGTGATTTTTTTTGGAGGACTTTATGGAAGAGGAATGCAGGGATACGGTTTACATTTTGGATTCATACGGGCTTATTTACAGGGCCTATTATGCTCTCATAAATCATCCGCTGACGAATTCCAGGGGTGAGAACATAGGTGCGCTTGCTGTTTTTTTCCGGAATCTCAAGGCTCTGATTGCAAAGTACAAGCCTGCGTATCTTGCCGCGGCATTTGATTCCCGCACTCCGACGTTCCGCCACAAGATGTATGCCCAGTACAAGGCCAACAGGCAGAAAACGCCCGATGACCTTCATGCCCAGGTTCCTTGGATAGAGGAAGTCCTTGAAAAATTCGGGGTTCCGGTTCTACGTGCCGACGGTTATGAGGCAGATGACATCATTGCGACCGTTGCAAGGAAGTGCGCGGAAAAAAACATGGACTGCCGCATATTGAGCGGAGACAAGGACCTTCTTCAGCTCGTTACGGATTCATGCAAGGAAATGCAGCCCGACAAGAACAACGGCGGATGGGAAACCGTCGGAAAGGATCAGGTGGTGGAAAAATGGGGCATCCCTCCTGAAAAAATCCTTGACTATCTTTCGCTCCTCGGTGACGCTTCGGACAATGTTCCCGGTGTTGCCGGGGTGGGTGAGAAGACTGCGCTTAAGCTTTTGCTCCAGTACGGATCGCTCGATGAAATCTATGCCCATGCAGGTGAAATAAAGGGTGCTTTAGGAAACAAGGTCCGTGACGGAAAAGAAAGCGCGTATTTTTCAAAAAAGCTCATAACGCTTGATTCCGCCGTTCCGGTTGAAATAGATTTCGCATCGTTCAGCACTGAAGGGCTTGATTATAAGGCAGCATCCAAACGGCTCGAAGAATACGGTGCTTTTTCGGTTGCGAACGCATATGGATCTGCAGGAAGCGGAAAATCTTCCGGCACAGAAAAAAAGGATGACCGGGAAACGGTTCAGGCGGCACCGCTTGAAGTAAAGAAAAATGCCGGAAACTACAGGGCTGTGACAAATGAGACCGATCTTTCGGGAATAATAGATGCCGTACTTTCATCTGAAAGCAAGTCTGTTGCATTCGACACGGAAACTGACGGCCTTGATTCACTGAACGCATCGCTTGTAGGATTCAGCCTTTGCTCGAAAAAGGGAGAGGCTGTATATGTTCCGGTAATCCTTCCGGGCGGTATGTTCGCTCCTGAAACCATTGAAAAAAGGGCGTGCATAAAACAGCTTTCGCGTCTTTTTGACGATCCTTCCGTGACCGTCATAATGCACAACGGAAAATTCGATCTCCACGTGCTTTATGCAAACGGATACAAAAGCGTTCCGAAATGCAGGATTGTCGATACCATGGTCGCGTTCTGGCTGCTTGATCCCGATGCGCTCGGAAAATCACCTTACGGGCTTGAATATCTTTCTGAAACGAAGCTTGGTCTAAAAGGCATTGAATTCAAGGACATAGTTCCGAAAGGATCCGTGTTTGCCGACGTTCCGCTTGAAACGGCATGCCCTTACGGAGCAGAAGACGCGGATTTTACATGGCAGCTCTGGGATATGGCTGCTCCGCTTTTGAAGGAAAAAAATCTGGACAAGCTTTATTCCGGCATGGAAATGAAAGTCCTCCCGGTGCTTGCGCGCATGGAGCAGAACGGAATCCATCTGGACAAGGCTTCTCTGAACGAATACGGAAAGGAACTAAAAGAGCAGATAGAAAATCAGGAAAAGGACATATATAAGGAAGCGGGGTACGAGTTCAACATAGCGAGCACCAAGCAGCTCCAGACACTTCTTTTTGAGCAGAGGGGGCTTGTTCCCGGAAAAAAGACAAAGACAGGATACAGCACGGATACGGCGGTACTTGAAGAGCTTTCAGAACGCACTACCGATCCTCTTCCGAAAAAGATACTCGATTACCGCGGAAAGACAAAGCTCCTGAACACATATGTGGAAACTCTTCCGACGCTTGCCGACTCAGGGGAAAGGGTGCATACGACTTTTCTCCAGACGGGGACAGCTACAGGAAGGCTCTCGTCAAAGGATCCGAACCTCCAGAACATTCCGGTGCGTGACGATGCAGGACGCAAGATAAGGAGCGCATTCACTTCAGTTCCGGGAACCATACTGATTTCAGCGGATTACGCGCAGATAGAGCTTGTGATACTTGCCCATCTTTCCGGTGATGAAAAGCTTTCCAAGGCATTTATCGACGGAACGGACGTTCACAGGGCGACCGCATCCCTCATTTACGGAGTCGATGAAGCGGAAGTCACGCATGACATGAGGCGTTTTGCAAAGACGGTCAATTTCGGCGTGATGTACGGAATGTCAGCTTTCCGGCTTGCCGCAGAGCTTGGTATAAGCCGCACTGAGGCGAAGAATTTCATAGACCAGTATTTCGCGACTTATTCAGGCGTTAAAAAATTCCTTGGCGATACGGTTGATTTTGCAAAGTCGAACGGTTATGTCGAAACGATCATGGGGCGCAAAAGGGAAATCCGCGGAATCAACAGCGCGAACAAAATAGAGCAGAACGCCGCTCAGAGGATTGCCGTAAACACACCGATCCAGGGAAGTGCCGCCGACATAGTAAAAAAAGCCATGGTGGAAGTTCAGGAAGCCGTTGACAATGACGCACTCCTTTCTGAAAACATGCGCCTTTTGCTCCAGGTTCATGACGAACTGATCTTCGAATGCACCGACAATCAGGAAATAATAGAAAAAGCCCTTTCGCTCATAAAAGACAAAATGGAAAACGTCGTGAAGCTTTCGGTTCCTCTCCGCGTGAGCATAGAATACGGAAAGAACTGGGGAGAATTCCATTGATAGTCTGCGTAACGGGACCCATGGCTTCAGGTAAGAATTTCGTGTCGGACATACTTTGTGAAAAAGGTTTTGTCAGCGTGGATGCTGATCTTCTTGCCCATGATGCCGTGGATTCATGCAGGGACGAAATCCTCGGGGCGTTCTCCGGCATTGCGGCGGAAAAAAACATTCCGCTCGTTGATTCTGACGGACGCATAATCAGAAGGAACCTGGGCGCGCTTATTTTCCGTGACCCGGATCTTCTTTCACGCCAGGAAAGCATTGTGTTCCCGAAGATTTCTGAAATGTTCGATGAATATCTCCGCCGGAATGATGGACGAGACGTGATCGTGAATGCGACCGTATTGTACAAGATTCCCCTCATAAAAAAAATGGATGCCGTGATTTATGTAGATTCCCCGTCATGGCTCCGTTTCATACGCGCTAAAAAAAGGGATGGACTTTCATCTTCTCAGATAGTCGACCGCTTCAAAAGCCAGAAAAATCTTTTCGCTAAATATAAAGCCTCGTGTGCCGATATTGTAAAAGTACGGAATATCGGTTCAAAGAAGAGCCTTGAAAAAAGGCTTGAAAAAATCATTTACGGATTGAAAAAACGTATGGGGAAAGCGAAATGGAACAAAAACGAACATTGTGGATTTTGATTGCCGCAGGAATTTTTTTGTGCGTAGTATTCGGTGCCGCCTTCTTTATGTCGAGGGCTGCAAATGAAAAGAAAGATGACGTTACGGCCATCAGCTTGAAAGACTCCGACGACATCTGGATCGCGCCTTATTCAGAAAGCTCCCGTCCGAAAACAACGGGTGAATCAGCGAAAAAAGACGATGTTTCTTCAGCAGTCACGTCTTCTTCAAAGGATGAAAAGCCGGTCGAATCTTCTCAGACGGAAATCGCATCCCTTACAGGTTCTTCATTGACCGAAGGACTTGAATATCCGGCGGAGGGAAAATCAACCGCAACGATTGAATCTTCGCAAGCTTCCGCACAGAACTCAAAAGACGCTGAAAAATCAGAAAGCCAGAGCGTGGCATCGGACGGAAGGGTGACGACCACTTTTGATTTCACGTCCGGTAATTCAGCCGCAAGCTCCGTAACCGCACAGAACAAGGCTGCGGAAAAAGCCATGAAGAACGCAGACACAAGACGCGGTGAAATGGCAAAGACCATGGACGAAAGCACGAAGGCATCAAAGACATCTTCAGAAAAATCTGTTGCAAGCGCAAAACCTGCTGAATCAAAGACAGCCGCATCATCAAAGCCTGCCGTTGCAAGCACAAGCTCCAAGGCTGCAAAAGAAGACGGATCTTCAAAAATCCCGGACCGCTACTGGGTTCAGGCAGCCTCATATTCAAGCAAGAAAAAGGCAGACGAAGCCCGCGCCGTGCTTGACAAGAACATGGTTCAGTGCGAAGTGTTCACTTTCGAGATGGACGGAACGCTCTATTACAGAGTCCGCGTAGGACCATACACGACCAAGACCGAAGCCGCATACTGGAAAAAGCAGGTCGATTCGATGGAACAGTTTGCAGACGCAGGAACATACATAGTCAATTCCAGCGCACCTATCGCAAAAAAATAGCGTCTGGCTCTGAAAAAATGAACTTTTTCGGGGTTAAAGCATAGAAATCAGCGGCTGAATCTTGAAAGGCAAAAAAGATTGGGGGTATAATTATCCGCATGGAACGCTTTTTTGCCTATTTCAAAGCCCTGAAAGAAAACATATTCTCCCTGCATGTGCCGCTTGAAAAACGTGTGACTTATGCCATGATTCTTTGTGCCATGCTCGGGGAACTTTTCGGTTTTATCGAGTCGCTTCTTCTGAGGCTTCCGACATTTGCCGTAATGCTGCCTCTTATTTCGTTCATATTCCTTTTTTTCCTTTCCATCTGGGGATTCAGGACAAAAAACACAAGGCTCTTCGCACTCCTTTCCATAGTAATCTGCGCGCTGATTCTTTTTCCGCTCATGTTCTTCGTGAACGCCGGTGTTGACGGTGGCATGCCTTTCTATTTCATACTGACGGTCGTATACACAGCCCTGGTTCTGCGCGGAAAGACAAGGATAGTTTTCTTCATCATAACCATTCTGGAAGATGCGCTCCTGTTTTTTCTCTGGCGTAAATTCCCGGAAGGCTTCATTCCCATGTCAGAAACAGATTCTTTCATAGACAGATTGTGCAGCATTGAGATTTGCAGCGTGGTTTTGTTCTTCTTTGCATTCTCGGTTTCAAAGCAGAATTATTATGACAGGTCGAAAATCCAGCATCTTTCGGATCTTTATGAAAATCAGGCGAACACCGACGAACTTACGGGGCTTTACAACAGGCGCTATTTCAAGAATTTCCTTACCCTTGCAATCGCGGCAATGGGCGGAACCGGAAACCTTCATCTGGCCATGTTCGACATTGACAATTTCAAGCAGGTGAACGACAAATACGGCCATCCTTTCGGTGATGAAGTGCTTAAGAAATTCGCCGCCATCCTTCATGAAAACGAAAAGACCGGTGCGACTGCATGCCGTTACGGTGGTGAGGAATTCCTTCTTCTGATTCCGAAAAAAAATACTGAAGAAGCCCTGAAGATGGTTGAGGATGTCCTTGAATCCACGAGAACGACGATAGAAATCTCAAAAGGACGCTTTATAACGGTAAGCGCAGGATTTTTGACTTGTGCCGACGGAATGTCCTTTGATCAGGTGATGCAGACCGTTGACCAGAGGCTTTATATTGCAAAAGGAATGGGAAAAGACAGGGTGGTTTCATAAAAAAAGAACCGCTGATCTGCACGAAGCATAAACCAACGGTTCTTTGGTTGACCCACGCGCGAATCGAACGCGCAACCTACAGCTTAGGAGGCTGTCACTCTATCCAATTGAGCTAGTGGATCGTATGCCCGGAATCTTCAAGAGGCTCCGGGTTTTTATTCTTATTTGTCCTTTGCACGCTCAACGAATGAACCGTCTCTTGTGTCGATAACGATTTTGTCGTCGGTGTTGCAGAACAATGGAACGCGGACCTCTGCACCTGTGTCCAATGTGGCAGGCTTCAGTGATTTTCCT
The DNA here is from genome assembly GCA_017421145.1 of Treponema sp. The sequence goes on along the minus strand of JAFOTA010000157.1, from coordinate 662 downwards.
GATGTGTCGCCCTTGATTCCAGGCTCGCAGTATGTGATAGTGCGCACGATGTTGATCGGGAGCTTTGTTCCGACCGGCTTTCCTTCATAGAAAGTGATCGTCACGTCATAGTCATCATCCGGTGAAAGGTATCCTGCGTTGTCTCCGAGATCTTCTTTGCTCAGGCGTACTTCATCCCAAGTTGTCTGATCCTGGAAAACATATTCATCGCCGTCAAGATATGAAAGGCGGACAACCTGCTCAACGAGGTCAACTTCGTCAAATTTTTCGCCTGCATCCAGACCAAGATCCTGTGTTCCGCCCGTAACGATGTTCTTTACGCGGAGCTTTACGGTGATTCCTGCGCGTCCGGATTTCTGTCCCAACATGCGCTGTACGATAAATGGTGAGCCTTCATACATGAAAGCTGTTCCTACTCTGATTTCATTTGTTTGTAACATGTCAGTTTCCTTCTATAAAAAAAATACATTAAGATTTTCTGGCACTTGGCGGCAGTGTGCTTCCATGAAAAGAAATGGCTGCCACATGCAAAAAACATTATATACAAAAACATTCAGATGTTCAACACCCCGGAACTGATTTAACGCAAAGATTTTTTTCTTGACAGGGGGAAATGCCGCTGTTAACCTTTGTATGAAGGGGGAATGAATATGAAAAGATTT